>NZ_JACRVS010000020.1:0-57509 GCF_018811985.1 Acetobacter sp. P5B1
CACCACCCCACTCAGGGTGGACTCACCACCCCACTCAGGGTGGACTGGATGACCTGGTGGCCATGGCGGGGAGTGATCCACCCGATCCCATCCCGAACTCGGCCGTGAAACCCCCCAGCGCCTATGATACTGCGGCTTAAGTCGTGGGAAAGTCGGTCGCCGCCAGGTCTTCCAGTCTACCCTAATCAACACCACCGCGGGGTGGAGCAGCCCGGTAGCTCGTCAGGCTCATAACCTGAAGGCCGCAGGTTCAAATCCTGCCCCCGCAACCAAGCACAAGTCCTTGATAGGACACGATAAACCCGCCTCACTCAGGCGGGTTTTTTGTTGCCTAAAATTCTCTGCAGGAAACACATAGGAAACAGACGAAAAGGTACCGGGGCGCATTTTTGTCCACTTTCACAAATGCGTGATTGAAGAGCGGGGCACCCTGTCGCCTGTTTCGGGGTATCATTCTAGGCTTGTCGAGTCAGGACAGTCTGCCCCTCTGCTGTCCGTATCAGGAGACGCAGTAACAGCCATGGCCGCAGACGAACTCACGGGACTGATCCGTTATCTCGGTCAGGAAGACTGGCAGGAGTGTTTTGGCGAAGTGCTCGCCGATCACATCGGTCCGGCGCTGGAAGCGGGCGACATCTCCTTCGAGGATCTGGCGGAGATGATCGGTCCCGACGTCGCCATGACGCTATGGGGCTGCGCCTTCGAGGATTTTCTCGGGCAGGATTGGGATGATGGTCGGAACTTCGTCGACGTTTACCTCAAGCGTCGGGGCTGGAAGGAAGGGCCACGTAACAGCGCCTACATGCGTGCCCTCAAGGCTTCGGTCATGAGCCTGTATGAAGTCTCGGACATCAAACCCGGCCAGAGCCTGATGGCGCGTGACCTGCTGCGGGGTGGTGATCCGGTTCTGGTGCATGAAGGCACGGCCACCCGGACACTGGAGCAGTGGGACCGGATTGCAGCACGTCTCGTGCCGTCCGATGGAAAGACCATTCTGGCAGGTGGGTTGCTCGCTTATTCGCGGGGTGCCTGTGAGGATATGGCTGCGAACCTTTGCAGGGCCCTGCGGAAAAGACGGGGCAAGGCAGAGTTTCCAAAAGTCGATACGCAGACGCTGCATGAACTTGCGCCGATGTTCACGCTGACCTGGCTGTTCCGGACACTGGAGGACATGGCCCAGCAGATGGAGGGGCCAGCGCTGTTCAATGGGGACGGAGAGGATCTGGTCTTCCACGAAGTGTGTTTCCCGCTGGCAAAGGGCGTGACGCAGAAGATGGTGGCAGATTCGCTTGACCAGATCGCGGCTTTGCGGCCGGAGAGCCGGTCGTTCTGGAACTGGCTGAAAGAGCTGATGAGCGAACCCGTGCGCAAGGCTGGACGGGATAAAAACGGGCGGTTCCTGCGCACGGAGATGGATGACGGCGCGATCGTGCTGGGCACGCTGGACCTGAAGGGGCGGCAGTTGCGGCTGCAGGTGAACTCGAAAGAGCGTGCCGAACGTGGTCGTGCCATGCTGCAGGTCGGTCTGGGAGATCTCGTGCGCGCTCCGCTCACGCAAATCATGACGCCGGCGCAGGCGATGGAAGATCGGGGGACGCATGGACGGGAGGTCTCGCCAGAACTGCAGATCCGGCCCGAGGAGGAAGCCCGGATTATCGGGCAGATGCTGGAGCAGCACTATCGGCAGGTGCTTGATGAGCCAGTCCCGGCCCTGGGGGATATGACGCCGCGCCAGGCCGTCCTGACAGCTTCAGGACGTAAAAAGGTAGCCATCTGGTTGAAGGATATCGAAAATACTACGGTCCGCGCCCAGGGGAGTGGCGGTGCCATGGCTGCCTACGATTTTGGGAGGATGTGGCACGAACTCGGAATCATCAGGCTCAGGAAATAGTCCGCTATCGCCTCATGCCAGACATCCAAAAGGCTGTGGCGATAGTCCGAAAGCCGACATGGCTAGACAACCGTGATAAATTAAACTTAAAGTTTTTTTGCCGTTCTTGACTAAGTCGATGGTTGTTAACTCCCAGAAGAATCTAACTTCGACTTCGGCAGGAGCCATGCTATCCGAATGGATAGAACATCTTTGACGGCGAATAGTTAATGGTCAGAAAGGATTTTAAATGTGATGACTTCACCGGATCGGTGGTAGAAAAAATAATAAACGATTACTATAATGTTTGAAACAAAATTACAAAAATTAAGGAGCAAAATGGATGGATGAATTCCTAGATTCCTACTCTGACGACCAAATCTATTTAACATTATTAGAAAAACTTGTTGATGGTGATCCTGAAGAGGCACTTTGTCCGGAAAGAATAAAGTACTCAAGTTACTGTAGATTGTGGAGTACTATGATGATTGGATCCATAGAAATGATGATAAAAAAATGGAACACAGGGGATAACCTTTGGAGTGACATCTATTCTTATTTTAATAAAGGAACTAATGAAGAGCGTATTGATAGATTAAGGAAAGCATTTACAGTTAGAGGGATAAAATTGGATGAAGATGTATTTAAGGATTTATTAGCCATTAAATATATCAGAAATACATACGTTCATGGCGACTGGGATGCGCAGCAGAAAACGTACGTTGTCGAGCGGTGTTTCCCGGATAATTTAATGCAATTCTCCAAGCCTAATTTTGTTAGATTTCAGGAGGTTTATGCTTCAGTCATGAATGTTCTCGGAACGATAAACGCGATCAACGCCATATCGAAATAGCGAGATACGGCCTGAGTTAAAATTCAACGATAAATCTTGGATGCAGCTTAGCAATCGATGGACGGCGGCTTTTTGGAACAAGCCGCTGTTCACGACTGCGCCGTTGAATGGCATAAGGTAGGTCCGAGCCGACATACTGGACGTGTCCCGGTTTAGTTCCGGACCTTTAAGACCGAAGATGGTCATGAAGGAGATTTGGAATGGGACGAGTTTACAAGGCCGAGTTCAAACACGAGGCGGTGCGTTTGGCGCTGAGTAGCGGTCTGTCGCGTGAGCGTATTGCTCAGGATCTGGGGATTGGGTCTTCGACGTTGAAGAAATGGATCCGTGATGCGCAGCAGCACGACACTGTGGTTTCTGACGCAACGGATCATACAGCGTTATTGCGTGAGAATGAGAGATTGCGACGTGAGAACTTTCTGCTGCGGGAGGAGAGGGAACTGTTAAAAAAGGCAACACAGTTCTTCGCGAGCCAAAGGTCGTGAGGTTTGCCTTTATCGCTCGATATCATGGGCCGCTTTCACGCGACCGGGTCTGCCGCCTGTTTGGCGTCAGCGACCGGGGTTTAAGAGCCTGGCGATGCCGCCCGGTCTGTGCCCGCAGAAGACAGGATGATATCCTGATGGTGCATATCCGTACCATTCACGCGCAGAGCAGGCGAAGCTACGGACGTCCCCGCATGACAGAGAAACTCAGGGCTGCCGGTCTGTCTGTAGGGCATCGTCGCGTTGGACGTCTGATGCGCGAGCATGACAGTCGTGTTGTCAGGACACGACGCTTCAAGGTGACCACGAACAGTTCGCACAGGCACAATATTGAACCAAACCTTCTGGGACAGGATTTTTCAGCACCAGCGCTTAACCAGAAATGGACAGCGGACATAACATATATCTGGACATGTGAAGGCTGGGTTTACCTGGCTGTGGTGCTGGACCTCTTCTCACGCAGAGTCATCGGCTGGAACCTTGAGGTCCGCATGACCGCAGATCTTGCCACGACAGCAGAGTCGTGTTGTCAGGACACGACGCTTCAAGGTGACCACGAACAGTTCGCACAGGCACAATATTGAACCAAACCTTCTGGGACAGGATTTTTCAGCACCAGCGCTTAACCAGAAATGGACAGCGGACATAACATATATCTGGACATGTGAAGGCTGGGTTTACCTGGCTGTGGTGCTGGACCTCTTCTCACGCAGAGTCATCGGCTGGAACCTTGAGGTCCGCATGACCGCAGATCTTGCCACGACAGCATTACAGCGCGCTATTGCCTTGCGTCAGCCACCATCAGGCTGCGTCCATCATGCGGATCGTGGCAGTCAGTATTGTTCAGAGGCTTACCGGCGGCTCCTCTCTGCTCATGGCTTTATCGTGTCTATGAGCAGAAAAGGAAACTGCTGGGACAATGCTGTCACGGAAAGCTTCTTCAAGACCCTGAAAGCTGAACTCCTGTGGCGGCAGGCATGGAGGACGCGCCAGAACGTCGAACAGGCTATCACATGCTACATCAATGATTTCTATAATCCGCAGAGGCTGCATTCCGCACTCCGTATTGTCGGATCGTGGCAGTCAGTATTGTTCAGAGGCTTACCGGCGGCTCCTCTCTGCTCATGGCTTTATCGTGTCTATGAGCAGAAAAGGAAACTGCTGGGACAATGCTGTCACGGAAAGCTTCTTCAAGACCCTGAAAGCTGAACTCCTGTGGCGGCAGGCATGGAGGACGCGCCAGAACGTCGAACAGGCTATCACATGCTACATCAATGATTTCTATAATCCGCAGAGGCTGCATTCCGCACTCCAATGGAAAAGCCCTCTGGATTACGAGCGCAATGCCGCTTAACAGATAACCCATGGTCCGGAACTAAACCGGGACACGTCCAAGAATTCCCGATCCACCGAAACCAGTGCGGGTGGTGGAAGTCCCGAAACCGCTTCCCCTGCCGGGCCAGCTCAAGCCGTTGCCCTCACGACGTGCGGTCCATCCGGCCCCCGAAGTCGCCGATCCGACCGCGCGTGTGACACAGGCCAATCTGGCAGCGCGCATCCAGCCGACGCGAGCCGGGTTCATCAATGCGGTGCAGGTCTATCCTTATTCTCCCGGTGCCCTCTATCAGGTTTACACCTCGCCCGGCGAGATCACCGACATCATGCTCCAGCAGGGTGAAAAGCTGGTGGGCACTGGACCCGTGGCGGCAGGTGACACGGTGCGCTGGATCATCGGTGATACCGAGAGCGGGGCAGGAGCGACAAAGCGGATTCATATCCTGGTCAAACCAACGCGCCCAGATCTGACCACCAACCTGATCGTCAACACCGACCGGCGGACCTATCTCGCCGAACTGCGTTCCACCCCGGCGACGTATATGGCGTCGGTGTCGTGGGATTACCCCGAGGACAGCCTTATCGCTCTGCATCGGCAGGACAGTGCGGCTGATGATGCTAGCCCGGTGGACACGGGGCTGGACCTGAACACGCTGAATTTCCGCTATGCCATCCAACCGGTGAAAGGGGGCACGCCGCCCTGGCTGCCCGGCCGGGCCTTCGATGACGGCCACAAGGTCTATATCGCCTTTCCGGTCGGCATAGGGCAGGGGGAACTGCCCCCGCTGTTCGTGCTGGGGGCCGATGGGGGGCCGGAACTGGTCAATTACCGGGTCCGGCAGAACTGGATGATCGTCGATCGCCTGTTTGCCGCTGCGGAACTGCGTCTGGGCGACAAACACTCCGAGCAGCGGGTGCGCATCGTACGCACAGATGGACGGCGGACATGACGGACGGGCAGGAAGAACGCCGGGACGAAAGCGGGGAAGGCGGCACAGAAAACGCATCCCCTGCGGTCCCGCCATCGCCGCCCGATCTGCGTCTGCGGGCGGAACGACCGCGTGTCGTGCGGCTGTCGCGCTATGTTGTCTGGGGGCTGGCGGGCACGGGTATGATCGGGATTGGTCTGGCGCTGGGCTATGCGCTGCAGAATTCCGCCCGGCAGAGACCAGCGTCTGCCGTGCAGGATTCCGATGCGCGCCCCTCGGCCGATGGGCTGGATGCCCTGCGGAAGGATTATACCGGTGTGCCGAAACTGGGACTGCCTTTGCCTGGTGATCTGGGCAAACCAATCCTGAAAGCGCAGCAGGAAGGCAGGGCCGGACCGGTTTCCGGCATGGGCGACCGGCGCGCCGAACAGGAAGTCGAGGCGGCCATTGCCAGCAAGCTGTTCGTGCAGACGCAGAATGCCGGGCGGCAGGACAGCGCGTCCGCCCCTGCGTTGCCCTCTGCAGGGGGTACCACTCCGGTTGCCCCTACGGGCACAAACGACCGGCAGGCCGCCAACCGTGCCTTTCTGGCGGGACAACCTGATCGCGTCACGGTCAGCCCGGATCGCCTGACGCCGCCTGTTTCCCCATACGTCATTCAGGCGGGAACGGTCATCGCGGGCGCGCTTAACTCGAAAGTCAGTTCTGACCTGCCGGGGCAGCTGATCGGGCATGTGACACAGAACGTCTATGACAGTCCGACCGGACGCTATCTGCTTGTGCCCCAGGGCAGCACCCTGTTCGGCACCTATAACAGCAGCGTCTCTTTCGGGCAGCAGCGCACGCAGGTGATCTGGACCCGTCTCATCCGTCCCGATGGCGAGAGCATTGTGCTCGACAGGATCCCGGGTGCCGATGCGATCGGCCAGACCGGGCTCAAGGATCTGGTGGATCAGCACTGGGGCCAGCTTTTCAGGGCAGCACTGGTGACAACCATGCTGAGCGTCGGGTCCGAAGCCGGGACATCATGGGGTGAGAACAACCTGCTTCAGGCGATCCGCAGCGGCGCTAGCAACGGGCTTTCCATGGTGGGAAACCGCCTGATCGACCGCAGCATGGATGTGCAGCCCACGCTGACCGACCGGCCCGGCCTGCCATTCACGCTGATCGTCAATCGTGATCTGGTTTTGAAACCCTGGCATCCGCATGAAGGAGCAGCGCCATGACAAAACTCCGTATCAGCACCATTCCTGACAGCCGGCCGGTCAAACTGACGATCGAACTGCCAGCCGAGATACATCGTGACCTGCTGCTGTATGCTGAACTGGTCTCGGAAAAAGCAGGGGAGGCGGCAGATGCCATCCCCGATGCGGCCCGGCTGGTGCCGCTTATGGTCGGGCGTTTCATGGAGACCGATCGGGTCTTCCAGAAACAGCGGCGGGGCAGAAAGCCAGCACCTGCTGCGGGAACGACAGGCGTCTCCAGCGAACGGTAAAGCAGGTTTGGCGCGCGGTAGCAGCATTGTCAGTCTGTTTCCATAAGCCGCTCCCAGCGCCGTAATCGGGGCAGCACGCGGACGATCAGAACCCCGTCGTCGTCAATGAGATAGAGGATATGGTGAGCCCGATGACGGTGTAGCCGTATCGGTGGGTCGAACTCACGACGTTCCGGCGCAAGCTGCGGATGTGAGGCGATAAGGTCGAACGCGTCCGCCAGTCCTGCATGGTAGATTTCGGCCTGCCGTGGCCCAAAATCCCTCACGCCCTGTATATAGATATTGACGATATCGTCTTCGGCAAGCCTTGTCTTTCTACAGGTCGGCATCCGTCGTCCCGGCAGCCGCGCGAGCATCCTGCAGCAACTGCTTCATGCTTCTGGTCCCCACGCCGCTACGCAGACCGGCCGTGATGTGGGCCTGAACCTCATCATGCGCCGCACGGGCCTCCTGATCACGCCGGATCAGATCGCGGACATAGTCGCTCGCATTGCTGTAGCGTCCCGTCCTGGCCTGAGCCTCTACCCATTCCTTCATGGGGTCCGGCAGGGATACGTTCATTGTTGCCATCGGTGCCTCCGATCTCAAGGATGACAATCTTTGTCAATTTTTGTCAATAAAATTGAGGGTAGAGGTTAGGCTGTATCTCGATGGGGTTATTTATGTGGACGGGATTTTGCATGGCTGCCAGTCTTCTAAATAGAATGAACGGATCGGCAGAAAGTACTTTTTTCCGCACGTTTCTTGTATGTTATTAGATAGTTAGAAGGAGCATTCTCGAACGTTTGTGATAGAGACATGCAGGAGGCGCCCCGCAATGATATCTTGCAGAATCCTTTGTGCAAGGGTATATGTTGCCCTATGAATAATAGCATTATAGGCGCGCGCATAAAGGCGCTTCGTGAAGGCAAGAAATTGACGCAGGAGCGGCTTGCCGAAATTTTGCAGGTCGAAAGTCGACAATCAGTTTCTGAAATCGAGCGTGGGCGTCGTCGTCTCTCGGCCGAGGAACTTATCAAGGTTGTCAGATATTTTGACGTAACATTTGATCAATTAACGAATCCATTTCTGTTGTCTGCTAAGGATAGCTTTTCCTGGAGACAAAAAAATGTTGCGTTACAAGATTTAAATAGTTTCGAAAACGTAGCAGGAGAATGGGTCGGAGCATATCGTGAACTTGCCAGATTAAACAACATCAAAACAAAGAAGATATTGCCGCGCATTGGCTTGACGCATGCGAGTAGCTTTGAAGAAGCTGTTCAGGCAGGAGAAGATGTCGCAGAGGAAATGGGGCTCACAAACAATCCGGCGCATCATTTAATAAATTCTCTTGAAGAGAAATTCGACATTCTAGTACTAATGGTGGACCCAATAGAAGGGATTTCTGGGGCAGCTTGTCGGTTGCAGGCGCTCAACGCTATTTTGATAAACAAAAATGAGCAACTGGGGCGTCGAAATTCAGACGTTGCGCATGAATTTTTTCATATCCTTACTTGGGATCAAATGAAGCCAGAGCGGGTAGAATGTTCTGCCGAAGCTTGGGAGCGTCCATCTTCTCGTTCGCAAAATAGGAATTTGCGAATTGAACAGTTGGCGGATAATTTTGCGTCTGGCCTTTTGATGCCTTCGTGGGAACTCGATCGTATTGGCCCACCGTCAAAGACTGACCCAATAGGATGGTTGGTGGCCGCAGCTATCCAGCTTGGGGTATCCGTAAACGGACTTAAGTGGCGTCTTGTTAACAGTAAAAGATATCCAGAACTCATAAAGATAAAAAATGACGATATTGCTCTTGTCGCCCAAAACATCGAGACAGAGAAAAAACCTGAATTGTTTGGTGGTCGATTTATTAATATAATTATTAAATCGATTGAAGGGGGGCATTTATCTGCAGGACGAGCTGCCAGACTTCTTGGGGTAAGCCGAAGTGGTTTAGCAGATTTATGTAAAGCATACGGTTTTCCGTGTCCTGTAGAGTTGCAAACCGGTGTCGATTAAGTCTGGAGATATAGTATTAGTCGACACTAATTTAATTATCCAAGGGCATATGAAGCGTTGTTGGCCCGCTATTAGTGGTGCATATCGCCTGCAGACGGTTGATCAGTGTATAGTGGAGGCGATGACCGGAGGTCATAGCTGGAACAATTCTAGGGCCTGTTAGATCTTGAATTTCTTCCCATATTGTAGGGATGGAAGAAGGAGACAGAACAGGCACCTTTACGGACGAGACATGGGCGATCTGGGAACCTCTGATTGAGGCGGTTCGCCCAAGGGGCAAGACGCCGCCCCATGATCTGCAGCGTACGATAGCAGCAATTTTCTGGCGCCATGAGAATGGCGCGAAATGGCGGAGCATCCCCGCTGAACTGGGGCCGTGGTGGCGAGCGGCCCAGCTTTGCGTACGATAGCAGCRATYTTCTGGCGYCATGAGAATGGYGCGAAATGGCGRAGYATCCCCGCTGARCTGGGKCCGTGGTGGCGRGCGGCSCAGCTTTTCATCCGCTGGGCKAARCTGGGKGTGTGGGAACGCCTGCTCGMACTGGTTCAGGAMCAMCASGGAGTRGCRCTKGGCATGACTTTTCTGGATGGCACGAAYATCAGRGCTCACCACAAGGCGGCGGGAGCCCMAAAAAAGGGGSCTCTTTYGAAGAGCGAGACCATCGTGAAGCACTTGGCYGCTCTCGCGGCGGCTATGGCACAAAAGTSTGCGTGATMGCRGACGGRCAYGGAAARGCYRTTGGTTTYGCYCTGGCRCCCGGMCAGGCCCATGAACTGCCRCTGGCTCCAGATATGCTCGATAGCCTTCCTGCCATTCCTTTGTGGGTGGTGGCGGACAAGGGCTATGCCTCGGACGCCTTCCGTGAACGTATCTGGGACATGGGAGCCCGACCGGCCATTCCCGCAAAACGACGCGATGCGCCGGTTGCCTGCCCCAGATGGGTCTATCGGTGTCGGCACCTGGTCGAGAACCTCTGGGCCCGTCTCAAGGAATGGCGTGCTGTTGCAACCAGATACGAGAAAACCGCAGCATCGTTCCTGGCCGTCATACACATCGCTGCAGCCGCAGACTGGATCAAGTGCTAACAGGCCCTAGGCCTCGGACGCCTTCCGTGAACGTATCTGGGACATGGGAGCCCGACCGGCCATTCCCGCAAAACGACGCGATGCGCCGGTTGCCTGCCCCAGATGGGTCTATCGGTGTCGGCACCTGGTCGAGAACCTCTGGGCCCGTCTCAAGGAATGGCGTGCTGTTGCAACCAGATACGAGAAAACCGCAGCATCGTTCCTGGCCGTCATACACATCGCTGCAGCCGCAGACTGGATCAAGTGCTAACAGGCCCTAAACCAAGAGCAGGCTGGCTCTGTCAGGCCGAGTGCACTGGCAGCAATATTCGCGCCCTGAGGGCGGGGAACTATTCCCTACGCTCCACGTTGTTATTCGTAGTGACTCATCCCCTCCATCGCAAAAGCTGGAGATAGGTGAACACTTTTCTATATAAATCAAAGCGTTTCAATTCTTCTGTGACACCTGGTGATCAAGGAGAAAACCATGAAGATGCAGTCTCATCTACGTCGGGCTGCTTCCCTTACTGCCAGGAGCGATACGGCAGAACGACTGAAAACGATTTTCTAAACCCAACTGGCTTACAAGAAAAACTTGCATAATGTCAGCAATCCGCTCGCGCAGAAGCCTTTTCCGAAAACAAAGACAAAAACCCTTTTCTCTTCCAAGCGCTAAGACGGAGCAACAGCATGGACGGCTCTACGGATTTTCCTCAACATGCAGCGGGTCGGGCCGACCGCCCGTCTTTCTGGCTGCGTCTCTTCAAGCCCGATACATCCCTTTACTGGCAAAACGATGGAGCGCCGGTAAAAAGTGAAATTTTCGGCATTGAGCGCCTTGAGGCACATGCCCGTAGTCTGGCCGTTGCTCAGACAATTACTCACAAAAGCAAGACGAGCAGTTATCCATTAAAACACCGCCTCGCAGAAAATGGTATTTTCCTTCGCAAAACAGATGCCGCTATTACAGAAGCGCTGCAGGCCGGGAAACAGTTAACACCAGCAGCCCAGTGGCTTGCCGACAATTATGCGCTTATTGATATGCAGATCAGGGAAACAAGCCTTGACCTGTCTCCCGGTTACTATGCCCGCCTGCCCAAGCTGGCAAACGGACCGTTTGAAGGATTACCCCGGATTTTTGGCGTGATGTGGGCGCTTGTCGCCCATACTGACAGCCACCTGCATCAGGATGTCCTTTGCCGCTATCTTCTGGCCTATCAAAGTGTGACGCCCCTCACCATTGGGGAACTGTGGGCTGTTCCCATGACCCTGCGGATTGTGCTCATCGAAAATCTGCGCCGGACCGCTCACGCCATCATCGACAATAGTAACAGTCGCCGCGCGGCTGATCTTTTTGCCGATAAACTTGAAAAAACTCGTAAAGACGAAGGCCTTTCCATCCAGAAGGTTCTCTCTCTCGTTGAGCCAGAAAGCCTGACCCCGGCTTTTGTTGCCCGTCTCGTTCATCGGTCAAGAGGGCTGGATCTGGAAAAAGATCCCGCTCTGGTCTGGCTAGAGC
The DNA here is from genome assembly GCF_018811985.1 of Acetobacter sp. P5B1. Taxonomy (NCBI): domain Bacteria; kingdom Pseudomonadati; phylum Pseudomonadota; class Alphaproteobacteria; order Acetobacterales; family Acetobacteraceae; genus Acetobacter; species Acetobacter sp. P5B1. Next base: position 11,550 of record NZ_JACRVS010000020.1, read on the forward strand.
AACGTCTGGCAGACAAGAAAAGCAGTATTGAAAAAACCATTCAGGACGATTTTCAAAATCAAGGGGCGTTCAACGCTACTGTTCGCAATATCATCACGAGCCTACGCTTGATTGCCGGTCTGGACTGGACAGAAATCTTTGAGCAGATCTGTCTGATTGATAAAGCCTTCACAAACTATCCAAGCTTTACTCAGGCCGATTTTGCAAGCCGGGACCTGTACCGCAAGGCCATTGAAGATCTGGCGCTTGGCAGCAAAGTCTCTGAGCTCGATATCGCCCATCGCGCCATTGCCTTTGCACAACAGGCGCAGGAAACGCACGCCTCGGACCCGCGCAAAAGCGACCCTGGCTATTACCTTCTTCTGGACGGTCGCCTGGCGCTCGAAGCCGAAGTGGGATTCACCCCTCCCCTTTCCAGAAAAGTTATACGGGATTTCTGTCATCGTGGAATTACCGGATATAGTCTGGCTATTTTCATCCTGTCACTCTTTTTCCTTAGCATTCCCATCTGGATTTCAGAAAAAGAATACACCCCCACCTTCTGGCTGGTCCTTGTCGTAATCTGCGCCGCAATCCCAACATCTGAGGCTGCTGTCGCCTGCATCAACAGGCTCGCCCTCCGTGCGGTTAAAGTCACCATGCTGCCAGGGCTTGAGCTGTTGCAGGGCATCCCGGACCATATGCGCACTCTTGTTGTCATTCCCGCCCTTCTAACAGATGCAAAAACTGTCAAAGAGCTTCTGACGCGACTTGAAATCCACTATCTGGCCACGCACGACAGGAGCGTCCATTTTGCCCTCCTGACCGACTGGAAAGATTGTGACACCGAAGCCAGTCCGGATGATGGCGTGCTTTTGCATCAGGCCGTTACCGGTATTGCTCTCCTGAATCAGCGCTTTGGCGCATCTCCTAATGGAGACAGGTTTCTGCTTTTGCATCGTCGCCGCATCTGGAGCGAGAGTGAGGGCGCATGGATGGGATGGGAGCGCAAGCGCGGAAAGCTCCATGAGCTAAACCGGCTGCTACGCGGCGCCACCGACACGACGTTTCTGGAAGATCAGAGCCGTCTTCTGCCGCAAAATGTTCGCTATGTTGTCACGCTGGATGCGGATACACGCCTCCCTCTGGAAACAGTGCGGCGGTTGGTTGGCAAGCTTGCTCACCCTCTTAATAGCCCGCAATTCAATCCTGAAACGCGAAGAATTGAGAAAGGCTATGCCATCCTGCAACCCCGGGTGACGCCTTCTCTCCCTGTCGGGCATCACAGTACGGTCTTTCAAAAAATCTATTCGACATCCAGCGGGATCGATGCCTATTCCGCAGCCATCTCGGACCTTTATCAGGACATGTTTGGAGAAGGGTCCTACGCGGGGAAAGGCATTTATGACATTGATGCTTTTGAAGCTGCTCTGGCCGGCCGTGTACCGGAAGGCACCCTTCTGAGCCATGATCTGTTTGAAGGCATTTTTGCACGCGCTGCGCTCGCCTCTGATATTGAAGTCGTTGAGGAATTCCCGACCGATTACATGGTCTCTGCTCAACGGCTGCATCGCTGGACGCGCGGCGACTGGCAACTCTTGCCGTGGATCATTTCCGGCACAACAAAAACACCGCTACCGCATGACCGCCTGTCCGGAATTGCCCGGTGGAAAATGCTTGATAACCTGCGCCGGACACTGTGCGCTCCGTTCACACTCATCACCTTACTGGCATGCTGGCTTCTTACGCCAGACAACGCGGCCATCTGGACGCTCTTTATCCTTTTGATAGTTGCGCTTCCTGCATTCCTGCCTGTTCTGCCGGATCTTTTCCCACGGCGAGAATGGATCACCTTCCGGAGCTACTTCACCGTCATTACGTCACACCTCATGACCGCAGCCATCATGACGGCGCTCAATCTCACGTTTCTGGCCCATCAGGCCTTTCTTATGATGGATGCAATCTGTCGCACCTTCGTGCGGGTCTTCCTAACGCGTCGCCTGCTGTTGCAGTGGGTTCCGGCGGCCCATACGGCCCACCTGCTCCAGTCGGGCATGGCGCAATATTATCAGAAAATGCTTGCAGCTCCCATTTTTGCTGGCGTGCTCACCCTTTACGTCATGTGGACAGACCCAGAGACCCTCCTCTTATGTGCACCTCTTGCCTGCCTGTGGGTTCTGTCCCCCGCTCTTGCTCTGTGGACCAGTCGCTCTCCGATCATCCCGTCTCAGTCACGTCCATCGCGCACTGATATCAGAACACTCCGCCTCACTGCGCGCAGGACGTGGCGTTTTTTTGAAACCTTCGTCACACCAGCAGATAGCATGCTGCCGCCAGACAACTTTCAGGAAGACCCCAGCCCCGTTCTGGCCCGACGCACATCGCCAACCAATATTGGTCTCTATCTTCTCTGCGCCATCAATGCGCGGGACTTTGGCTGGTCTGGCCTTCAGGACACGGTGGAACGGCTGGAATCCACCCTGAAAACAGTCCGGAAAATGGAGAAATACCGGGGCCATTTATACAACTGGTATAGTACAGAAACCCTCGAGCCTCTGAACCCTCTTTATGTTTCTACAGTGGATAGCGGCAATTTCGCCGGGCATCTCATTACCGTTTCCAGCACCTGCCGTGAATGGCTCACGCAGGAAACTGAGCCTCATGACTGGCGAGCCGGCCTTTCCGACGCCATCACAATCGCCATTATGGAAATTACTTTTAGAGACGGAATACGCCTTCAACTCACCAAACAGCAGCGCGTTCTTCTCAGGTCTCTTGGAAAACTGAAAAATGCAGTCTTATCAGCACCAGAAGACAAAACGAGCCTGACTCTGACGCATTTCCTCCAGCAGGCGAAAATTATTGCTGAGCATGCAGCCCATCTGTTTCCGTTCCCGGAGGAGTCATCCATACCTTCATCCAGAGACCCGGCCTTCTGGGCCTCAGCTCCGCTCCGCACGCTGGAAAGTCATCTTCGTGACTTCGACCAGTCCCGAAAATCCGGCCTTCTGGAACGTATTCAAACGCTGGAGTATCAGGCCCAACAGCTTGCTAACGAGATGGATTTCAGTTTTCTGCGCGATACATCCCGGAAACTGCTGTCCATTGGCTTTCTGGTGCAAGACGACACGGCGGATGCCAACTGTTACGACCTTCTCGCATCGGAAGCACGGCTGGCTGTGTATTTTGCCATTGCCAAAGGGGACATTCCCGCACGGGACTGGTTCCGCCTTGGCAGGGCCATAACGCCTTCTGGCAATGGGGCCGCGCTTGTCTCATGGTCCGGGTCGATGTTCGAATATCTCATGCCGTCTCTGGTCATGCGGGCACCCGTCGGCAGCCTGCTGCAGGAGACAAACGCCCGGATTGTCCAACGCCAGATCGCCTATGGACAAAGCCGAAACATTCCATGGGGTATTTCCGAGGCCGCTTATAACGTCCGGGATCTTGACTATACTTATCAGTATTCAAATTTTGGCGTGCCCGGACTAGGTCTCAAACGTGGCCTTGCGCAGGATATGGTTGTGGCTCCGTATGCTACCTTGCTGGCCGCGATGATTGATCCACAAAAAGCTGTCGCCAACCTCTCTGTTCTGGAAAAAACCGGCGCACAAGGGCGATACGGCTTTTTTGAAGCACTGGATTACACGCCCGAACGTATTCCAGAGAACCAGACTGTGGCGATTGTCCGCGCTTACATGGCACACCATCAGGGTATGTCCATTCTCGCCGTCGCCGATACTGTTCTGAACGGGGTCATGAGAACCCGTTTTCATAATGACCCAACCATGGCCTCTGCGGAACTGCTCCTGCAGGAGCGCGCGCCAGACAAAAGTGCTGTGGCCCGCCCTCTTCCTGCCGAACAGGCTATTCCCGCCCCGGCCCCCGAAGCAACGATACGCGCAGGCCGTTACTATAGCACGGCCTACACGCAGGAGCCGGTAACGCATCTGCTTTCAAACGGTCGTTATACTGTCATGCTCACATCTGCTGGTTCTGGTTATAGCAGTTGGCAGGGACAGATGCTTACACGGTGGCGAGAAGACCCTACGCTCGACCAGCATGGTTCTTATGTCTATCTGAAAAACGTCAAAACAGGTTTTGTCTGGTCTGCGGGTATCCAGCCCTGTGGCACTATACCCGATGACTATCTGGTTGGTTTTCACGAAGACCGTGCAGAAATTTCCCGCCGGGATGGGGCACTCACCACCACTCTGGACATCATGGTTTCCGCAGAAGATGATGCTGAAGTTCGGCACCTCACGCTCTCCAATGCAGGCCATGAGACGCAGGAAATTGATATCACCTCCTATGCTGAACTCGCACTTCTGGCCCAAGACGCAGACCTGGCACATCCAGCGTTCACCAAGCTGTTTGTTCAGACCGAATATCTTCCTGAAGCCAAAGCGCTTATTGCCACACGCAGGCGAAGAACCCCGGACGAGGCAGAAATCTGGGTTGCCCATCTTGCTGTTTCTCCGCTTCCCATCCGCATGGGAACAGACCGGGCAGACTTCATCGGTCGCAACCACACCGTGCGCTCTCCAGTCGCCATGACGAGAAAAACCGCGTTATCAGGACAAACAGGAACTGTTCTTGACGCCTCTTTCTCTCTTCGTTGCCGGGCAGCGCTCAAACCGGGCACCACAACGCGCATTTCTTTCTGGACCATGGCAGCATCGTCCCGGGAAAAACTTCTGGACCTGATTGATACGCATAAGGATGCTGCCGCTCTGGACCGCGTGCGCACTCTGGCCTGGACACAAGCACAAATCCAGTTGCGTCACCTTGATATCAATCCGACGGAAGCAGACCTGTTCCAGCGTCTGGCAAGCCATATCCTGTTTGCAGGCTCTTCTCTGCGCGCATCATCCCCTGCAATCAGGCGTGGCGCGGGCCCCCAGACGGGATTGTGGGAACTCGGCATTTCCGGCGACCTCCCTCTCGTTGTTCTGACAGTCAAGGAAAATTCAGGGACAGACATCGTACGTCAGGTTCTGCTGGCTCATGAATATTTCCGCCTCAAACAGCTCCCGATTGATCTGGTTATCCTGAACGACCACCCCTCTTCCTACCTGCAGGATCTCCAGATCTCTTTGGAAAATCTGGTGCGTTCCATTCCTAAAGCCGCAACAGGGGCAGGGTCAGTTCGTATTTTACGGACTGATCTGCTCTCTCCCGGCACTCTGGCTCTTCTCCTGTCCGTTGCGCGCGTTGTTCTGGGTGCGAAAGACAGCCTTGAGGAACAGCTTGATCTGGCAGAATCCCAGCCTGCACAGACGCCGCCTGCCTTTCAGCCTCTTCCCATTTCCGAGCCTGCCGCATTTGATACGCCACCCGTGCCAGAACTGGAGTTCTTCAATGGTTACGGTGGGTTTGCAAATAATGGCGAAACTTATGTTGTTGTGCTGTCTCCGGGCACGTCCACACCAGCTCCGTGGATCAACGTCATAGCCAACGAGACATTCGGCTTTCTGGCCTCAGCAGAAGGCAGCGGGCACACATGGGCTCTTAACAGCCGGGAACATCAGATCACGCCCTGGTCCAATGACCCGATCAGCAATCCTCCGGGTGAGATTTTCTATCTGCGAGATGAAGAAACTCATACTGTCTGGAGCCTTACCGCCGCAGTCCGACGAGACGCCGGCGCAACTTACGTCACCCATCATGGGCGGGGCTATACGCGCTACGAGCGGATAGCCCACGGCATTGCCAGCAGCCTGTTGCAATATGTGCCGCCAACAGACCCGATAAAACTCTCACGCATTCAACTGCATAATCTTTCGGGACAGTCCCGCACCCTGTCCCTCACCAGCTATGTGGAATGGGTTCTGGGAACCTCCCGAACGAAAACAGCCCCTTTCATCACCACCGAAACAGACTCAAAAACCGGCGCCCTTTTTGCCAGAAACCAATGGGATGGGACCTATGGCTCCCGTGTAGCCTTTGCCGATCTGGGCAGCTACGTCACGACCATTTCCGGAGATCGCAAGAGTTTTGTCGGGCGCAACGGGTCTCTGGATAACCCCGGTGCCTTTACCCATTCTGATGGCGTGCACAGCGCAACAGGAGCCGGGCTGGACCCCTGTGGCATCCTCCAGACCCTTATTACGCTGCCGGCCAATGGCCGTGTTGAAATTGTCTTCCTGCTTGGTGAGGCGTCGGACGAAGCTGAAGCAAGGCGGCTTATTCTCCAGTATCGCACGGCAGACCTTGATGACGTTCTGCAAGCCGTTACTGCAAAATGGAACACAGTCTGCCATGCCATTCAGGTCAAAACCCCTGATAGAAGCATGGATATCATGCTCAATGGCTGGCTTTTATATCAGACTCTCTCCAGTCGTGTTCTGGCCAGAGCGGGCTTTTATCAGGCCAGTGGCGCTTTTGGCTTCCGGGATCAGTTGCAGGATGGCATGGCGCTCGCAACGTCCTCCCCGGAGCGTGTTCGGGAGCATATTTTACGGGCGGCATCTCGCCAGTTTCCTGAAGGCGATGTGCAACACTGGTGGCTTCCGCAAACTGGCTCTGGTGTTCGCACCCATATTTCTGATGATTGCACCTGGCTGGCCTACACAGTAGCCCACTATGTCACGACAACCGGAGACAAGGCCGTCCTGGACGAAAGTATAGGATTCCTTGAGGCTCCCCCTCTGCCGATTACAGAACACGACCACTTTACGGTTCCCGCACTCTCTTCTGAAAAAGCCAGTCTGTTTGAACATTGCGCGCGGGCACTGGACCATAGTCTACCTGTGGGAGACCATGGCCTGCCTCTTATGGGAACAGGAGACTGGAATGACGGGATGAACAGGGTGGGAGAACAGGGCCGAGGAGAAAGCGTGTGGCTTGGCTGGTTCCTCTACACCACGCTGAAGATATTCATTCCTCTTGCCCTTGAGCGACATGACACGGCTCGAGCCTCAGCCTGGCAGAACCACACTGAAAAGCTGGCCAATGCTCTGGAACGCGCATGGGATGGAGACTGGTATCTGCGTGCCTATTTTGATGACGGCACGCCCCTTGGTTCTCATAAGAACACTGAATGCCAGATTGATGCCATTTCCCAGTCCTGGGCTGTTCTGTCTAATGCGGCATCTCCCGAACGCACGCATCACGCCATGTACTCGGCTGTTGAGCATCTTGTCCGCTCAGAGGATGGGCTAATCCTTGTTCTCACACCGCCTTTTGACAAAGCTCTGCCTGATCCCGGTTATATCAGAGGCTACCCGCCCGGAGTGCGGGAAAATGGAGGGCAATATACCCATGCGGCACTCTGGACAGTAATGGCCATTGCGGCACAGGGAGACGGCAATCAGGCTCATGCTTTGTTCAGCATGCTTAACCCCATCCAGCACGCCCGCACACAGGAGCAGGCAAACCGTTACAAACTGGAACCTTACGTGGTTGCTGCGGATATTTATTCAGTCGCTCCGCACATGGGGCGAGGTGGCTGGTCCTGGTACACCGGGTCGGCCGGATGGATGCAGCGCACAGGCATTGAATCCCTTCTTGGCATTCGCATTCAGGGAGACATGCTTTTGATAACCCCCTGCATTCCACGGGAATGGCCTGAATTTGAAGTCACGCTCCACTGGCGCAGCAGTCAGTATCACTGCATCATCAAGAACCCCAACCGGGTCAATCACAGCACATCACCAGACCTGACCGTCGATAATATCTCTTTGGGGAAAACAGACAGACTTCAACTCCACGATGATGGAGCAAGTCATACAGTTATTTATACGATTTAGTTAAAATTATCTGCATAACTGCGATATTAAGAGAACAACATATTCTCTTAATATCGCATTGTGAGCAGGAAAACTATTACTCGGTATTTTCCTACGCCTTAAAATTTATGGGTGAAAACCGCCAGCGGTATCCGTCGCAACCGCATCATCCAGATCATCCGTAGCACCACTCACCCCCACGGCACCAATAAGATACTGGCCGTTCATAACAGGGGCAGAACCCGGCACGGCCGTAATGCCCGGCAGAGTTGTGAGAAATGCCTGATTCTGACTGACACGTTCCGCCAGAACTTTCCCGCGAGAACTGTAGAGAGCCGCCGTTCGGGCTTTCTTGATGGCTGTTTCGTCAGTGCCTGTCTGAGAATCATCCATCCGCGTAAATGCCAGCAACCTGCCTGATGCATCCACAATGGCAATGCTCACTTTCATGCTCCGCTGCTTTGCCGCGGCTTCTGCTGCATTCAGCAAACTTTTTGCGCCAGCACTGCTGAGCACGGTGCGCGTTAACACCTTGCTGTCATCAGCCTGCGCCGCAGCCATTGTGGAGAAGCCAGCAAGAATGGCCAAAGGCCCGAGAAATTTAAGTTTCATGTGACGTCCTGACCTGAAGAAGTTCTACCAACTTTTGTTTTTGTAAAAAGCATTTCCTGTCGCATGACGCTTCAGTGAAAATGCTTTGCCGTATCGACCACAAGCGCCTGCTCAGCTTCGTTCGTATCACCACTGGTGCCAATGCTACCGACCACAGTTTCACCCTGCTTGAAGACCGCACCACCCGCTGAAGGCAGAATGCCAGGAACAAAACCGATTGGAAGATTTTGCGCGCGTGCGGCATCAAAAAACTCAATCGTATTGCGGGCAAATCGTGCCGCAGATTTTGCTTTGGCAATTGAAGCCTCTACACATCCTGCATAGGCGCCCTGCATCCGGATGAATGCGACAAGATTTCCATCAGTGTCTTCAACAGCAATGCACAGCTTAAGGTGACGGCTTTCAGCCAGACCAACCGCATAATGCGCCATATCCATCGCAGCATCTGTCGTAATGTTGAGCTGCGGCGCCGTTGAGGCCGCCTGCGCCAAAGCGGGTGAGGCACACAAAAGAGTGGACGCAAAAGCTGCAAGTATTTTTTTCATTGCAAAGGGTACCTTATTGGAGATGTTCTTATTGACCCAGTCGTGACGTTTACTCTTTCCCTCCGCCAAGATTGCAAAATCATAAACGTCACACAGTAGAAAACTCGACACCGAAACCATCGGATCAAAAAAGAACTTACAATCAATACAGTATAAATCAAATAAATATTTTATTTATCACGCTTCTGTGATAGATAATTCCAGAATTTCCCACAATTTAATATTTTTTATTTTAATCTATACCAACAGAATGACCCTCCCCGGTATCTGTCTATCCTGACATCTCCCTCAAAAACATAACCCATTCAGTCCCTGGTCATCACATAATCGGGTCGCGTTGAAACGCAGAATGGCATCAGGAATCGCGGCATGCGCCCATGCGCAATCAACCAGCCGTCAAGTGAGAATTTTCCCGCACCTGCAATAGCAAAACTGGCAAAAAATACGATCATGAGCATCGGATATTCCCAGCCGCCGACCGGTGCATTATTCCACGTAAAGCCATCCTCAAAATGGCGGCCATATTGGTTGGCAATCAGATAATAAAGTGCCGCGCCAACCCCAGCCAGGCGGGTTAGAAACCCCATCCCGACACCAATTGCGATTGCAAGCTCACACAGGCCCGCCACAATAACCGCATTACCCCCAGATGAGAGCCCAAACCCAACAAACACCTGCGCCATATGGTGGAAGGAGTCCGCGCCGGCAAAGAGCTTTTCAGCAAAATGCCCGACCATATCAAAACCAAAATAGATGCGGATTACCGCTAGCTGCCATTGCAAATGCCCATTCCATCCAGATGCCCGAAATCGCGTCCAGTCATGGATCATGCAATCCGCATAGAGGGCCAGATAAATCAGGAACGTGATGCTGGAGCTCGCCATGCCAGGAAAAGAGTCATGAATAGCCGCAACCCGCCAACTGATAACAAAAGGCAGGAGCGCCCCCAGGAAGCCAATCACAAAGCTTTTTGGCATCACAAAAACTGCAATGCTCAGGGCAAGGATATCCAGCCCTATTGTAGACCAACGTGCAAAATCTGGAATAACGGGCACGATAAAGGACGAATAGACCATTGTGCCGACAGACACAGCCAGAGCCACCCATAAGAGCCAGTAAGGCACATAACGCGGGCTTAACGCTGCAAAAGACGGAACCAACACATTTGGCTTCATGAACATTGTTTTTCTTCTTGTGAAAGATGCCAATTTTTAGCCATACAAACGCATGACCTTATCCTAAACTCTTCCTTCAGCACCGTCATAACGTTACATGGGCATTCACCCCCAGCACCGCAGCATTCCTGACACGTCCGGAGCCTCCCGGCCGCCAGAAATACTGAAAATCCGGGGCAATATCGATGCCATTGCAGACATGGACGTTATAGGTCGCATCAAATATGGACTCCCGGCTTGCCAGAAGAGGTTTGTTTGGTGAGAGAGGATCCAGCAGAATAGTCCCCTGCCCCGGCTGCCAGACCGATTTGACATTCGGGCCATAGCGCAACGCAGACCATGTCAGACCCAGTGCATCACGCGGACGGCCTGCAAACTGCCCGACATCTTCAATCCCCACATACGCCTGATCCGAGGTAACAGAGATCCCGGACGTCACATGCGTATAACCACCCAGAATGATGATGCCGCTATCTGAATATTTCCCGTTCCGCACCAGCATCTGATCAAAGGCAACGTAGCTGATCATCTGGCCGTGCCGCCACCGCGTGGGGGCGTCTGTCGTTGCATCATTGTACGCATGCGGGGAAGAATCCCACAGCATACCTGCTTTATAATGACCATTCAGCCTATGAGGCCCAAACGCAGGCTCATACCCTCCGCCAAGAGCCAGTGTTACACCTGTTATATGGTCACCACCCCAGTCCGTCCCCGCTGTGCCGCCTTTGAGGGGGCTGGTCTCATACGCTCCAAACGTAACATACGTTGGCTTGGTCGGCCGCACGCGCAGGACTGCGGACCATGCTGTTCCCGGCCAGGAAGAATACCCGTCGGTCAATGACGTTGCACGAGGCTGACTACAGGTGGCCCCGCCCATGACCAGACATTGCAACGGGCTGGAATCAAAATCCGGGCCCGGTGCATACCGTCCTGCCGTCAAAATAATCCTGCCATGCAACCATTTTTTTTGTGCATAGAAATACACCAGATGTATGAGCACGTTCCCGCCCCCACCATAAATCTGTTGTGGGTTAACCACCCCATCCTGCAGGGCATCTGTTGAAAGCCTTCTGCCATGACGCTGAACGACAGTGATTGTGGTCGTGAAATCCGGAATATTGAAGATTTTTCCCCAATCCAGATCAACCTCCATGGCAACCTGCCCAGCGAAATCCTGTGCCTTGCGTGTGCCTCCCGTAAGATTGCCTGCAAATTCCGACCAGTCATCCAGCAGAATATCGACGCCTTTTTTTGAAAGCGATGACCGCCAGCGTCCCACTTCGCCCTCCAGAAGATGTGTGACGGGCGGAGCAGGAGGATAATCGGAATCAGGCGGTATCGCGTTAAGAATTTCTGGCCGAGCGCCTGGGCCAGTCACTGTGGACTGTGCCCAGGTTTCGGCCGCAGGAACCAGCATCGCAACCACCAAGGCCACGACGAGTGAAAAACACCGCATGACGCGCGGCCACTACAGAGTTGAACGAAAGTAAAACATTCTGAAACCTCTTTTATTTTTCTTATTATGGATTTCTTTGTTGTTGTTTTTGTGAGGACGGAACGCTGCCATCTTTCTGATGGCTTACGCGCTCCTTTTTAGTCTGCTACCGATTTAGCCGTGCGTCGGCATAGAAAATTCTGCCCCGGCCCGAATACCTGTCGGCCAACGCTGGGTGACAGCCTTCATACGTGTGAAGAAACGCACCCCCTCCGGGCCATGCATATGATGGTCACCAAACAGGGAATCCTTCCATCCCCCAAAGGAATGAAACGCCATTGGCACCGGGATCGGCACGTTAATCCCGACCATTCCAGCGGTTACACGATGCGTGAAAGTGCGTGCGCTATCCCCATCCCGTGTAAAGATGGCAGTACCATTCCCGTAGGGGCTGCCATTAACCAACTCGAGAGCCGTTTCAAAATCTGGCGCACGCATCACGCATAGGACCGGGCCAAAAATTTCCTCGCGGTAGATCTCCATTTCCGCTGTCACATTATCGAAAAGCGTGCCACCGAGGAAAAATCCGTTTTCATGCCCTTTCACCACAAGCTCACGCCCGTCGACAACCAAAGTCGCGCCCTGTTCAACACCTGTATCAATCAGCTGCCGAATTTTTGCCCGGTGCTGCGCAGTGACAACCGGCCCCATCTCACTGCTTTCATCCGTGCCGACGCCAATCCGTAGCGCCTTGGCGCGGTCTGCAATCATTTCAACAAGCGGGTCCGCTACCGGCCCAACGGCCACAGCAACGGAAATGGCCATACAGCGCTCTCCGGCTGATCCATAGGCTGCGCCAATCAGGGCATCAACGGTCTTTTCAAGATCGCAATCAGGCATGACGATGGCATGGTTCTTCGCCCCACCAAGGGCCTGAACCCGCTTGCCGGCTGCCGTGCCGGTTGCGTACACATGTTTTGCAATAGGCGTTGAGCCAACAAAGCTGACCGCTGAGATGGCAGGATGCTCAAGGATTGCATTGACCATATCCTTGTCTCCATGCACCACCTGGAACACACCGTCCGGCAGCCCGGCTTCCCTGAAGAGATCCGCCAGAAGAACAGACGCTGACGGATCCCGCTCAGAAGGCTTCAGGATGAAACAGTTCCCCGTCGCAATAGCCATGGGCGCCATCCACAAAGGCACCATCACCGGGAAGTTAAACGGTGTGATGCCTGCGGTAATACCCAGAGGCTGGCGCATGGTCCATGCATCAATGCCCCGGCTGACCTGCTCGGTATATTCACCTTTGAGAAGTTCAGGCGCACCCGTGGCGAACTCCACCACTTCCAGACCGCGTGTCACTTCACCTTTGGCATCTGAGAGCACCTTACCGTGCTCAGCGGTAATAATAGCAGCCAACTCGTCACGATGCGCCTCGATCAGATCACGCGCTTTAAACAGGATACGTGCACGCGTCAGCGGGGGCGTTTCGGCCCAGTCTGGAAAAGCCTTCTGTGCAGCAGCAATCGCCGCTTCCAGGTCATCCGCATCACCCAATGCTACCTGATGCGCAACCTCACCCGTCGCCGGGTTAAAAACATCAGACCGACGCGTGCCATGCCCCTCCGTATGCTGTCCACCAATAACGTGAGGAATTGTCACCATTTTTTGCTCCTGCTGTTCAGAGATATTGAATAGAAAAGAAAGGTTAATAAGAGGCCGGGACTTCGTGCCGGATAGGCCCCTCTTTTCCCGGCGCAGACGGTGAAGCGATCAGGCGTCGCACCTCTGCAACGCTGTCCTGTGCGGCTTGCGCAAGCAGGCGCACATCATTGGAAACCGTAACCAGATCACACCCCCATGAGAGCGCTTTGGCGGCATAGGCAGCAGAACCGTTATGCAACCCCATGCGGAGACCGGCAGCGTGCGCCGTCTTCCTGATATGATGGATGGCCTCCAGCATCTCCGGCTCTTCACGATCAAAACCAGTGCGGTAGCGTCTGCCTGTCAGCCCGAGCGTGAGGTCCGCAGGGCCGACATAAACGCCATCCAGACCGGGTGTGCGGACAATCTCTTCCAGATTGCTCACCGCCTCGGCTGTTTCGATCATCGCAAAGCACAGCACTTCATCATCAGCGATAGCCGCATAATCGCTTCCAAGTGCAAAATTTGCCCGTGTAGGACCAAAACTTCGGCAGCCATGCGGCGGATACCGCACATAGGAAACCAGTCGCTCTGCATCTGCGCGAGTATTGACCATCGGGCAGATGACGCCCCACGCCCCGGCATCAAGCGCCTTCATGATAGCCCCCGGTTCAAGCCAGGGAGCACGCACCATAGGCGCTACACCTGATGCCCGCAGAGCCTGAAGCATGAGCAGCATGGTTTCATAGCCAACGGCGCCATGCTGCGTGTCAATCGTCACGGAATCATATCCGCAGGACGCCATGATCTCGGCTGAAAAAGGGCTTGCGATAGAAAGCCAGCCGTTGATGGCCCCTCTTCCCTCTGCCCAGATTTTGCGTATCGGATTTCTCTGCATGTTCATCACCCTGTGCCTGCCTGTTCGACCGGAGAGGCTTAATAAATGACCGGTTCCGGCACGGGCGTGCCAAAATCTGTCTGGAGAAAATCGAAATCACAGCCTTCATTGGCCTGTCGCATATGGTGGGCGGCCATCCAGCCATAACCACGCTCATAACGGGGTTTGGGGGGCACCCACGCGGCACGACGCCGCTCCAGTTCATCCTCTGGAACATCCATGGAAATTGAACGCTGTTCGACATCAACGGAAATGATGTCTCCCGTTTTCAAAAGCGCTAATGGACCGCCGACATAACTCTCCGGTGCCACATGCAGCACGCAGGCCCCATAGCTGGTCCCGCTCATGCGGGCGTCTGAAAGGCGCAGCATGTCCCGTACCCCCTGTTTGATAAGCTTTTTAGGGATTGGCAGCATGCCCCACTCCGGCATGCCGGGCCCACCCAACGGGCCCGCATTACGCAGCACGAGAACGTGATCGGGCGTAACATCCAGCGTTTCGTCCTCAACAGCTTTTTTCAGGCTGGGATAGTCATCAAAGACCAAAGCCGGTCCACTGTGTTTATGAAACTTCGGATCACAGCAGGCAGGCTTCATCACACAGCCATCGGGGGCGAGATTTCCGCGCAGAACCGTCAGTGCTCCCCCGTCTTTCCCGGTAAACATCGGTTTATCGAGCGGCCGGATCACATCATCGTTATAAACCTCAGCTTTCCCGATATTTTCGCCAACAGTTTTGCCCGTTACCGTCAGGCAGGTCAGTGTCAGGAAATCGGAAATCCGGTTCATCAAGGCCGCAATGCCACCGGCGTAATAAAAATCCTCCATCAGATAGGTCTGACCTGTGGGCCGCACATTTGCGATAACTGGCACAGTGCGGCTAGCGCGATCGAAATCGTCAAGACCGATATCCACCCCTGCACGTCGAGCCATAGCAAGCACATGGATAATGGCGTTTGTTGAACACCCCATGGCCATTGCCACAGCAATAGCGTTAAAAAATGCTGGTTTTGTCTGAATTTTTGATGGCTTCAGGTCTTCCCAAACCATCTCGACAATACGCCGGCCAGAACTTTTGGCCATCCGGATGTGATTGGAGTCAACCGCAGGGATCGAGCTTGCGCCGGGTAACGAGAGGCCAATCGCTTCCGCAATCGCCGTCATGGTACTGGCCGTACCCATTGTCATGCAGGTGCCTGCACTTCGGGCAATTCCTGCTTCCACACCCTGCCAGTCTTCCTGTGTGATTTTTCCGGCCCGCAGTTCATCCCAGTATTTCCAGGAATCCGCTCCGGAACCAAGGGTTTTCCCATGCCAGTTCCCCCGCAGCATCGGTCCGGCTGGCACATAAATTGCCGGAATATCCATGCTGGTTGCACCAAGCAGAAGACCGGGTGTGGTTTTATCGCACCCGCCCATCAGTACCGCCCCATCTACAGGATAAGCCCGTAGCAGTTCCTCGGCTTCCATTGCCAGCATGTTGCGGTACAACATGGTTGTGGGTTTCATGAAGTTTTCGGAAAGCGAAATGGCTGGAAGTTCCAGCGGAAACCCGCCAGCCTCCAGAATTCCACGTTTGACGTCTTCTGCCCGCTGCCGGAAATGCATGTGGCAGGGATTAATGTCGGACCAGGTATTAAGGATGGCAATAACGGGTTTTCCCGACCAGTCTTCCGGGTCATACCCCATCTGCATTGCACGGGAACGATGCCCGAAACTACGTAAATCGGCCGGGCCAAACCATCTCTCACTCCGAAGCTTGCGCTTTTCGGGAGCATTCGCAGCCGCATCTGGCTGAGCTCCGGCATCTTTCGTCATGCTCTCACTCTCCTTGCCCCCGCCTTCTCCAAAACAGGGGGCGGGTGTTTGTGCGGCAAGTTAGGACGTGACAGAGGAAGAGTGTCCAACTTAGATACAGCATTGATCGAGATAGGATTGATATCGATGCTTCAGCTCACCCAGGTGCGTTGTTTTGTCGCCGTTGCAGAAGAGCTTCATTTTGGGCGCGCTGCAGCCCGACTGAATATGACGCAACCGCCCCTCAGCCGGCAGATCCAGCTGCTTGAGCATGCGCTTGGTGTCGCACTGCTTGAACGCACCAGCCGCCATGTGCGCCTTACACCAGCCGGAATTGTCTTCCTGCCGGAAGCAAGACGCCTGCTGCGGGGGGCTGAGGATGCCGTCCTGGCGGCCCGCCGCGCCGGGCGCGGGGCACTGGGGCAGATTGCCATCGGGTTCACCCCCTCCAGCAGCTATGACTTCCTGCCGCGGCTGATTTCCGCCCTTCAGGCCGAATATCCGGACATTGAACTCATTCTGGAAGAGATGATCACGCGGGATCAGATCACCGCACTGACATCAAACCGGCTGGATCTGGCCTTTGTGCGCCCGCCCTTTGGCGCGACCGACATTACCTTTCAGCCCGTCCGGTCCGAGCGTATCGTGGCGGCCTTACCGGCCCATCATCCTCTGGCAAGCCGTGAGGCACTGACCCCCATGGATCTGGATGGGCAGGATCTCATTATGTATTCCGTGCTGGGCGGCGGCTATTTTCACGATCTTGTGCAGCGGCTCCTCGTGAGCGCAAACATCCAGCCACGGCTGATCCATCACCTCACACAGATCCACGCCCTTCTCTCCCTCGTCAGAAGCGGTGTGGGAATGGCGCTGATTCCCGAATCCGCATCACGGCTTGATATCGGAAATGTTATCTGCCGCCCGCTGGCATTTGGGGATGACATTCTGGCCGAGCTTTACATGGCCCATCGCGCGCAGGACACGAGCCCCCTGCTGCGCAGCGTGATGGCTGTTGTCAGCCAAATTACGAAAGAGACCACGCCGGTTCTTGCGCTCACGTTATAACATCCCTGACGTCCGCTTCCCCTTTTCCCCGTCAGCAATGCTGATCCTGCATCGATCCATACGAAGTTTAATTTTGACCTAATCAAATCGAATGCGTTCCCTGTTTTCTGAAAGATCGCGTGAAGTCCCGGCACAACACGCACAAAGGAGAAAACAGGGTGACCAGAACAAGAGGGCCGACAAGCTCCACCGTCACACATGCTACAGGAACGCCCGAAACAGCGCGCGTGGGGCAGCGGACCGCCGTACGCTATAGTGTTCTTGCGTTCCTGTTCACAATCACCGCCATCAACTACGGGGACCGCGCGACACTGGGGATTGCAGGCACCAGCATCTCGCAGGATCTTGGGCTCACCCCCATTTCGATGGGTTACATCTTCTCCGCCTTTGGGTGGGCCTATGTGCTGAACCAGGTGCCTGGCGGCTGGCTGCTGGACCGTTACGGCTCTATCCGCGTCTATGGCGTCAGCCTCTTTGCCTGGTCCGTCTGCACACTGGCCATCGCGGGTATTTCCCATGTTCCGCATGCCCTGATGTTCCCGACCCTATTCCTGCTATGGGCCGCTCTCGGGCTTGTAGAAGCTCCTACGTTCCCAGCCAACAGCCGTATTGTGTCAAGCTGGTTTCCAACATCAGAACGCGGTCTGGCCACGTCCATTTTCAATTCTGCGCAGTATGTGGCGGTCGCCTTCTTTGCCCCGTTAATGGGCTGGGTCACGCAGACCTTCGGCTGGAAATACATTTTTAGCCTGATGGGCGCACTGGGCATGGTGCTGGCCATTATCTGGCTGGCGAGAATGTATTCTCCTGCCCGGCATCCCGGCGTGAATGCCGCAGAGCTGGCCTATATGCGTGATGGCGGGGCGCTGGTGGATATTGATGACCGGGCCTTGCAGGTCAAACAAACACTCACCCGCAAACAGATCCGCTTCATGCTGACCAACAGAACGCTGCTTGGCGTGTATGGCGGGCAGTATTGTATTACGGCTCTGCTATATTTTTTCCTGACGTGGTTTCCCCTTTATCTGCACCAGTCTCGCGGCTTCTCACTCACGGCAACAGGGTTTGCCGCCAGCGTTCCGGCCTTGTGTGGCCTTGCCGGGGCAATCTTCGGCGGCGCACTGTCGGACAAGCTTCTCCGTGCCGGTCGTTCTGAAAACATCGCCCGTAAGACACCCTACGTGCTCGGCATGGCGGCAGCCTCCTCCATTTGTCTGTGCAACTTCATCCAGTCCGGGTGGCTGATTGTTGCTGTCATGTCCTTTGCCTTTTTTGGAAAAGGGATTGCGGCCATTGGCTGGGCTGTCATTTCCGATATTGCCCCCAAAGAAACACCCGGCCTTGCGGCTGGCATCTTTAACGGGGTTGGTAACATTGCCGGCATCGTCACTCCAATCGTCATTGGATACATTGTCGCATTGACAAAATCCTATGATGGCGCACTTATTTTCATCGCGGCACACTGCATTGTGGCGATTATCCTCTACCTCTTTGTTGTCGGCAAAATCCGGAGGCTCTCCCTTCCCACCTAAAGTGCTGCTCTCTCATAAAATTCGAAAAATAATAAAAAGAAGAGACGACCATGTTCAATAACCTCCCTCTGTTAAGTCACGCCCTGTCACGGCGTTCCGCCCTCAAGGGCCTTGCTGGTGGTGTTGCGCTGGGTGCCCTTGGCGCAACCGGCACCTCACACGCGCTAGCCGCAGACCAGCCACCGCATCTGCCCGCAACGGTTGTGGCATCGTCTCCCCGTTTCCTGTGTAACGCCATTGCCGCGACACGGAATGGCACGCTCTTTCTTGGCGCGCCCCGCTGGGAAACTATGGATGATACACCCGGTGTTTTCCGCGTTTCGGCAGACGGCACGCTTCAGCCGTTCCCCGGAGGCACATGGAACCAGTGGACACCCAGCGCAGACCCGGCCACGGCGTTTCTGATGGTCAACGGCCTGCATATTTTCAGTGATGATACCTTGTGGGTTGTGGATCAGGGCATAGACCCCACGACAAACGCCACCGTGCCCGGCGGCCAGAAGCTGGTTCAGCTTGATCCGCAAAGCGGCAAAGTGCTGCAAATTCTGCGCTGGGGAAAAGATATTCTGCCTCCGGGTGCCACAATGAATGATCTGCGCATTGCCGGTGATCTCATGTTCGTCACAGATTCCGGATTAGGCGGGATTATCGTTCATAATATGCGCACCGGAAACACGGTGCGACGGCTCTCCGAGCACCCTCTGCTCCGGGCGACATATGCCAAACCCATGATCGGGCGAGACGGACACATCTTCCGGGATAAGGATGGCAAACGCCCGCTCGTCCACTCGGACATGCTGGAAATTACGACGGACCGGAAATGGTTTTACTTCTCCACCCCTATCGGCCCGCTGCGTCGCCTCCCGACCTCGGCTCTGCTGGATAACAGCCTGACGGATGCGCAACGCGCAGAGAAAATTGAAACAGTGACCGATATGCCCACCATGATGGGAACGGCTATTGATACACTGGATAATTTCTACTTTGCCGATGCAGAACGCGGTCGGATTATGGTCCTGACGCCCGAGAAAAAGAAACTCGTTCTGTTTGAAGACCCGCGGCTGATTGATGGCGACGCGCTGTTTATTACCGCTGATCGTCACATGTTGGTGCCAATCCCGCAGACAGAACGCCTGCCGCCCAACAACGCAGGGGTAAATGCCTTAAAGCCGCCTTTCATCAGTCTTTCCTTCCCGCTGCCGGAAAGCCTGCACGGCCACCGTTTGGGCAATGCAGCCAGCAGTCTCTGAAGACACTTTTCAAAACCATCAAAACACTTGGCCTTTCTGTCTATTTTCCCACAGAAACCCGAGAGGACGACAGTTATGAGACGCCGTGACGCCTTAAAAGGGGGGCTGGTGCTGTTAGCAACAAGTACGCTGGCCTCCATTTATAAACCTGCTTATTCAAAAACGCTTGTTGGTGGGAGTGGCGCGTGGAAAGCGCAACCTCCGCCGCCGTTGTCAGTCGTTGATTCCAGCCGGCTGGTGTATTTGACACAGGATGAAGCAAAGCTGGTTGGGACAGTGTTTGACGTTCTCATCCCCCCCGATGAACTTGGCATGGGTGCGACCGAAGCCGGATGCGTGACCTTCCTTGATCATCAACTTGCCGGCCCCTTTGGCTCCGCTGCAAAAGATTACAAGATGGGGCCGGTCGTAGAAGGCACGCCGCAACAGGGACCGCAAAGCATTGCGACCCCTGCAGAAATTTACCGCAAAGGGCTGGCTGAACTGAACACGGTCACCCGGAAAAAATTTGACAAAGCCTTTCCGGATCTCACCGAAGACCAGAAAGTCGCCTTCCTTGAAGGCATGGAAGCCGGAACGATCCAGTTCGAAACAGTGAAAGCCAAGGATTTTTTCACCCTCCTTCTCCAGAACGTGCGTGAAGGATATCTGGCGGACCCAATGTATGGGGGCAACCGCGATATGGTGGGCTGGAAACTGGTTGGGTTCCCGGGTGCAGTTTATGATTACCGTGACTGGATTGTTTCCAAACGCGGGAAAAAAATTGATGTGCAACCCGTCAGCCTTCTGAGAACGACCTGAAAGAGGCCGCGTCCGTCTGATCTCTGAAAAAGATGATTTGGCGCTCTACGACACAGTAAAAAATAAGGTGCAGATTAATGCATTATAAAAGACCAAAAGCCGATGTTGTTATTGTCGGGCTGGGATGGGCTGGCTCCACAATGGCCGAAGAACTGACTCGCGCAGGCCTGAATGTTGTGGCTATTGAGCGCGGTGCGTGGCGCGATACCTCAACAAGCTTTCCGACAACGCGCAACCCGGACGAATTAAGTGGGTCTATCCGCAAGGACATCCTTCAGGCACCCGTCACCGAAACCTATACGGTGCGAAACCGACCGGGAGAGACAGCACTCCCCCTCCGCAAATACCATAACCTTACACTGGGCAATAACGTGGGCGGGGCCGGAACCCATTGGGCGGGTGCGAGCTGGCGCTGGCAGTCCTTTGACCACCAGCCTTATAGCCGCGTTATGGAGCGCTATGGCGCCAAACAACTGGTGGATGGCCTGATTCTGCAGGATTGGGGTGTGACATACAATGATCTGGAACCGTTTTATGACCGCTTTGAGAAAATTGCCGGCACATCCGGCACGGCAGGCGTCATCAATGGTGTGAAGCATCCCGGCGGTAACCCTTTTGAAGATTCCCGGACCAGCCCTTACCCAACCCCGGCCTTAGAGCGCACACGCGCCAACATTCTGTTTTCAGAAGCCACAACACGGATGGGCTATTCCCCCTTTCCGGTTCCCTCCGCCATGATCGGCGGCCCCTACACCAACGCACTTGGCATTAATCTGGCTCCGTGCACCTACTGTGGCTACTGCCAGCTTTACGGGTGTGGCAACTGGTCAAAATCCAGCCCGAACATCTGCATTCTGCCGGTCCTCATGCAGCGTCCAAATTTTACCGTTGTTACAGAATCAGAAGTCGTCCGGATCAATACAACGCCTGATAAAAAAATGGCCACAGGCGTCACTTTTGTCGATTCAGACGGCAATATTGGGGAGCAACCCGCCGATATTGTTATCACCGCCACATTCACGCTCGATAACACGCGACTGCTGCTCCTGTCCGGGATCAGCACGCCTTATGATGTCAACACCGGACAAGGTGTCGTAGGGCGTGCCTTCACGTTCCAGACCTTGTCCTGGGCCTTCATGTTTTTTGAAAATGAATATCTCAACCCCTTCATGAACACGGGTGCTCTCGCCACCCAAATTGACGATTTCAACGGCGATAACTTTGACCATACCGGACTGGGATTTATCGGCGGGGCCGGTATTCAGTCCCTGTGCAATCAGGGGCTCCCCATTGGCATGTCCGGCCTTGTGCCGGAAGGCAGCCCAAGATGGGGCAAAGGCTGGAAAAAAGCGTTCCAGAAAAGCTACCAGAACTACGCGCAAATTCAGGGCCAGGGCACCAATTTTGCACACCGTGAACAGTTCATGGATCTTGACCCGACCTACAAGGATCGGTTTGGGCAGCCGCTCCTGCGCATTACCTACGATTATAATGAAAATGATCGCCGGTCAGGCCGGTTCATTCGCGATAAATGCGTAGAAATTGCCAAGGAAATGGGAGCGCGGGAAGTCAAAGGCGTTTCGTTGGCGGACGATCCCTATTCAGGCTACACGCCGTGGGATTCCTCTCACGTGCAGGGCGGTGTCGTTATGGGAGAAGACCCCAGAACCAGTGTGCAAAACCGTTATCAGCAGAACTGGGACGTGCCCAACCTGTTCGTTATCGGCGCATCCTCTTTCCCCAACAATGCCGGATACAATCCTACGGTTGCTGTGGGCGCAACGACCCTATGGACGGCCAAGGCCATAAAAGAACTGTATCTCAAAAATCCTGGCCCACTGGTGAGATTATAATCATGACACGAAACCTGCTTCAGCGTGCTCTGCGCATCAGTTTTCGCAGTGGCGTTGTTTTTTCTCTCGCGGCGCTTCCGATATGCACGGTCCATGCTCAAAATGCGCCTGTGAATGCGCGCATGGAACATGGCCGCTACCTCGCCGTTGCGGGAGACTGTCTTGCCTGTCACACCGCAACAGATGGCAAACCTTTTGCCGGTGGCCTCGATCTGAAAACACCTTTCGGGATCATCACCACCAGCAATATTACCTCTGACAAAGAAACCGGTATTGGCAACTGGACATTCGAACAGTTTGATAACGCCGTGCGCCATGGCAAAGGCCCGAACGGGCATCTTTATCCCGCCATGCCTTACACGGCTTACAGCCAGATCACCGATCCCGACATTGCGGATCTCTGGGAGTATATCCGCACCCTTCCCCCTGTAAGCCATAAGGTAGAGAGTAATAAGCTCCCCTTCCCTTACAATATCCGCACCCTGCTCGTGTTCTGGAACTTCCTGTTCTTTAAGGATGCCACTTTTGTGCCTGATAGTTCAAAAAGTGACGAAATCAACCGAGGTGCCTATCTGGCCCAGAGTCTCGGACATTGTGGCACATGCCACACACCCAAGAATGCCCTTGGCGGCGATACGAAAGACACTTTTCAGGGCGCATCTCTTCAGGGATGGTTTGCGCCTGACCTGACCAACAATGCCCACACAGGTCTGGGCCAATGGACTGCGGACGATATCGTGACGTATCTGCGCAGCGGCACCAATCGCTATACGGCAGCATCAGGCCCGATGACGGAAGCCATCGTAAATTCCACCCAGCATCTGACGGATGCAGACCTGCACGCCATTGCAGCCTATTTCAAAGCCTTGCCGCCCCGAACTGTCTCCCCTCCCCAGCCTCTGGCTGCCTCGAATGCACAGGTCACCGCAGGCCAGCGGGACTTTATGGTGGAATGTAGTGCCTGCCATCGGAGTAGTGGCGCGGGTATCTCCAACATGATCCCGGACCTCCGGAACAACCCGGCTGTCAATGCATCAAACCCCGACACCCTGCTTAATATTGTGCTCAAAGGCACGGAAGGCCCGGCGACACACGCAAACCCCACTGGTGCTGCAATGCCCGGCTTTGGCTGGAAATTGCAGGATGAGCAAGTTGCGAACATTCTGACTTACATCCGTAATAGCTGGGGGAATGCCGCTCCGGCTCTTTCCGCTGCGGATGTCAGCAAAGCGCGCACCGCTATCAGCGCTCAGCCAGCCGTTCCACGCTGACAATTTCTGTCAACGCGCCTTAGAGTGCAGAGCACTTTCAGTCCGAACACCTTATTCGTGGCTGAAAGTGCTCTGCAAATTCATGAATACCCGGCGCACAACACCCTCTGGAGCATTTTATCATAGTCCATGCAGTCAGCGCTGCCATAAGACGTGCAGACTATACTCCATCGACCGCCTGGCTCTGCTGCCTCCCACTGAGGCCTGTTGCGTTTTGAGGAATATCTGAAGCATGCTTCAATCCTCCTGACGAAAACCCATGCCAGTAAAGCTCATGTGGAAATATTTATACAATGCGGCCGCCATACTCTTCTTTTCGGCGCTTTCGCCAATAGCGGCACATGCCCAGAGCCATCCTGCACCGGGCATGCCCATTAGCTCTATAAATTCTGGCATGAATGAAAGGGTTGTTAACATCCCCCTCCGTGATGGTGGTTCTGTAAGAGCTCTGTTGTGCACCCCAGCACACCCACGCGCGATCCTGATCATGTTTCCCGGCGGCTCTGGCGATATTGGTCTGGAGCAGAATGGCAGCATCCGTCACGGGAATAATTTTGTAGTGCGAACGCGAGGGTTATGGAACCAGCGCCACTACGCAGTTCTCATTCCAGATACGATCAACCATCTAAATCTCAGAGGACACCGCAGCTCCGCATCCTATGCGCGTGTTATCGATGATATCCTCACTTTTGTTCATAAAGAGAGAACAGCCCCTGTTTTTCTTTTCGGCACGAGTCAGGGCGCAATCGCGGCAGTCAATAGCGCGGCTCATACACCACCGGGCACTCTTTCCGGGGTTGTGGTGAGTGAGGCTGTCTCCGTCATGGGTGGCAGCAAGGAAACTGTTTTTAACGCTCCCCTTCAGGACATCCCTACACCGGCTCTCATCGTCGCTAACCAAAGCGACCGCTGCAACGTGGCTCCGCCCCATAACGCAGACCGTATTGCGGCTTCCATGACCAGCAGTCCAGATGTGCAGATATTAAGAGTGACAGGAGGTCTCACCAAATCGAAAAAGACGTGTGGTTCTCTTAGCCCTCATGGTTATTTTGGCATTGAAGACGACGTCATTGCTAAAATCAGTGCATGGATGGAGACAAAATTGAAATAAGCCTATTAAGAGAATTACGGACTTTCCGAGTATCGGGGCGCGAGGCGGTGACCTGCTGGAAACCCATGCGAGCATGCATTCCACGCAATCCCAAAGCCACAGACCAGAAGACCCAGCATCGCCCAGGGGAAAGACGCTGCCCCCCATAGATCAAGCAGAGCGCCGCCCAGAAGGCCCCCTCCGGCAATGGCGCTGTTCCAGGCCACGACATTCATGGAGAGCGCCACGTCAGTTCCCTCTCCGGCCGCATCCGCCAGAGCCGTCTGGAGCAATGTCGCCGCCCCGCCGAAAGTTAGCCCCCATACAGTGACACCTGCCCAGATCACCGCGGGTGAATTCGCTCCAATGGAAAAAGCAACGCAGACTAGTGCAAACACTGCCAGACTGACCAAAACCGCTGCACGTAACGCATGGTCCACCAGTCGTCCGATCAGACCGATCCCGCCAAGGGCCGCCATACCAAAAACCAGCAACACAAGATCGGCCTTCCCTGCCAGCCCTGAAGGCACAAGAAACGGTACGATATAGGTGTAGAGAATATTGTGCGCGAACATCCACGTCATCACCACGCCCAGCACCGATCTAACCCCGGGCGTCATCAGGACATGCCGGAAAGGAAGACGTTCCGTATGGGGCCTCCCCGGAAAATCCGGCACCGTTGCCAGCACCCAGCCAACCAGCAGCAGAGTGAAGGCCGACATCACCCCAAATGCCAGCCGCCAGCCCAGCGTAGCCCCCAACCATGTGCCTGCCGGCACACCCAGAGACAACGCAATGGGTGTTCCCACCATGGCAATGGCCAGCGCCCGCCCCTGCTGGGCCCGCGTTACCATCCGTCGCGCATACCCCGCCAGCAGTGCCCACGCCAGACCGGCTGCGGCACCCGCACAGTAACGGGCCACAAGGGTCAGCCAATAATTTGATGAGAGCGCCGTGATGCAATTAAACATCAGAAAACCGATGATCGCCAGAAGCAACACGGCGCGCCGTCGCCATCTTTGTGTGGCAAGCGTCAGCGGGATAGCTGCACTCAGGGAACCCACGGCATAAGCCGTGACCATCTGCCCTGCATAAGCGGCGGATACATGCAGGCCATTACTAATCTCTGGCAAGAGGCCAGCAGGCAGCGTTTCCGTCATGATGCACAGGAAGCCGGTCATCGCGAGAGCCAGAAGACCAGCAACCGGCAGGCGGTCGTTTGAAGAGGGGGGAAGACTTTCGGTCATCTGCAACTCACATAAATGGAACGGTTGATACAGATATAGCGATAGGAAATGGGCGGCAATGATTTTCTCTACCGCGTGGTCGGGAAGAGCGTTTATCGAGAGGCAAAAAGACTAAATTCCATACCATTCGATATAGAATTAACTTGCATAATCCCCTTTCTTATTTTGTATTGACCGATACAGAAATAGGAAAATACGACATGGAAAACTTTTCAGGCAAGAAGGCCTTCGTCATTGGCGGAAGCCGGGGGATTGGGGCCGCTATCGTCAGACGTCTGGCAAACGAAGGCGCATCAGTGCGCTTCACATGGGCCGGTTCGCGCACAAAAGCCGAAGACCTTGCCCGTCAGACCGGGGCGGAAGCCATTCAGGCGGATGCAACAGACCGTTCAGCCATTCTTGAAGCCACGCGCAATGTCGGCCCCATCGATATTTTCGTCTTCAACGCCGGAATCTGCATTGCCGGGGACCCGCTCACGCTTGCTCCTGATGACGTTGATCGCATGATCGATATCAACATTCGCGCGGCCTATCACTGCTCGGTGGAAGCCGCCCGTTCCATGCCGAACGGTGGCCGGATCATCCTGATTGGCTCCACAAACGCTAACCGTGTCCCCTTCAAGGGACTAGCAGCCTACAGCATGACAAAATCCGCGCTGCAAAGCATGGTTCGTGGTCTGGCACGAGATTTTGGCGAACGGCACATCACAGTCAACGTCATTCAGCCGGGGCCAACCGATACAGACATGAATCCCGCCAATGGTCCGGAAGCCGATCTCATGCACAGCGTTATGGCGATCAAGGAACATGGCACTGCCGAGGATGTTGCGGCTTATGTGTCATTTCTTGCAGGACATACAGCACGCGGCATTACCGGAGCGATGCAGACCATTGATGGTGGCTTCAGTGCGTAAGGCTGGCAATCCACTTTCGGACCGCTTAGTATAGAAAATTCTTTACACGAACGGAGACAACACATGGCCCGGACAGGACGGCCCCGCGAGTTTGACCGGGACAAGGCGCTCGATGCGGCGCTAACGCTGTTCTGGACACAGGGTTATGAACCAACGTCGCTCAACCAGCTCAAGGCCTGCATGGGCAATATTTCGCCGGCAAGTTTCTATGCTGCATTTGGGTCGAAGGAAGCTCTGTTCCGGGAAGTCGTGCAGCGCTATGTGGAAACTTATGGGCAGGTGATGGCGCCCTTGTGGGATGAAACACTTGCACCGCGTGACGCCATCGAACAGACACTCCGCCGCTCCGCCCGCATGCAGACGACGCGCTCCCATCCCTCCGGCTGTCTGATTGTGCTGGGGGCTTCTAACTGCTCGCCTGAAAACGAGCCGGTACAGACCCTTCTGGCTGCGCAGAGAGAGCGTAGCCGAAAGGGCTTCCAGGACTGTGTTGCACGGGCTGTAGCAGACGGTGAACTCACTGACACGCCTGTCACCAAAACTCTGCCCACCCTGTTTGCCACCTTTCTGCACGGCATGGCCTGCGAAGCCAGAGATGGCAGCAGGGCAAAGAAACTGGACGACGCCATCACTACGCTCATGCTGCTCTGGGACAGCCTCACCGTGAAGCCGCAAAACATCCCCAACACCCGCAAGGCATCCTGACAGGACCGTTGGCACATATCCTGTTGAGGTAATATCTATATCAAATGGTCCGTAATTCCTTGACGGATTACCCTTCCCTATTTATGTATCGGTTAGTCTTTAAGTGTAACCGACTCATTCCGGCAGTCTGTGCCCTACAAACTCCCTCAAAGGAAACCGGTCATGAACCAGAAATATGCAGCTCTTGTTACAGGTGCCAATCGCGGGATCGGTTATAGTATCGCAAAACATCTCATTGCAGCAGGCATTGATGTGCTTGGCACCTATCTTACCAATGAAGCCGAGGCAAAAGCTGCCGAGGCTGCACTTAGCACCGAAAATTCTAAACTGCGTATGCTGAAACTGGATATTTCAGACCACACCACTTTTGCGACCTTTACGGCGCAGGTCAGAAAACTCCTTGATGAAGACTTTTCTCAGAGCACATTGAAATACATTGTGCAAAACGCCGGGAATATCATTCACACCCGCTTTGATGCGGCGACACCCGAACAACTCGACAACCAGTACAATATTCACTTCAAGGGGCCATATCTGCTGACCGCAGCCCTTCTGCCGCTGCTCTGTGATGGCGGCCATATTCTCAATATCACCTCGGCAGCCACGCGTTTCTATCTTCCGGATCATGGCCCCTATTCAGCCATGAAAGGCGCAACCGAAGTGATCTCGCTTTACATGGCAAAAGAACTGGGCGAACGCCGCATTACCGTCAATGCCGTAGCCCCCGGCGCCATTGCATCTGACTTTGGTGGTGGGCTGGTGCGAGACAATGCTGAGGTTAACAACAGTCTGGCAGAGATCACCCCCCTCGGGCGTGTCGGGCAACCGGATGACATTGGTTCTGCCGTTGCGGCATTACTGTCCGACAACATGCGCTGGGTGAACGGTCAACGGATCGAAGTCACCGGCGGCCAGTCACTTTAAGACCATCCAGTGATGATGAGGAAAAATACGATGATAGATGTCATGGCCAGCAGTGTTCTCAATACCCCCATTGCCTCCGTCTGGCCCCTTATCCGGGATTTCGGCGCCATTGGGGCATGGTTGCCGGGTGTGAAAAGCTGCAAGATCGAAGGGAACGATCCGGGTGATCGCGTCGGTGCCATCCGGTCCCTTGAGATGGGCGATGTCGGACTTATCCGCGAACAGCTTCTTGCCCTGTCCGACACCGATCATGCGGTGACATTTTCGATCATTGAATCAGCACTGCCGATCTGGAACTATCGTTCGACAATCACGCTGTTGCCCGTAACAGATGGTGACCGCACCTTTATCCGCTGGAAAGGACAGTTTGAAGCTGATCCCGACCATGCTTCTGCAATGCAGACGCGCATGCCTGTCCAGATTTACCAGCCTGCATTTGATCGTCTGGCAAGTAAATTATCTGGCAAATAATCTGCGAGAGTTTTCCCTCAAAACAGATCACGCGCCGCTGTCGCAAAGCTGGGAGATAACGGCAAAAGAGGCGTGAGGGTAGACTGCCAGGCGTGATAGAGATCAGCCTTGCCGGGATAAACAACTTCAGAGGGCTGGTTATCGGCATCAACTTCCTGAATCCAGCCCCCCTCTTTGCGATCAATCATGCAAAGATCAATATAATCCCAGATTGTCCGATACCATGTTTCATATCGGGCATGGCCAGTGCGTTTTAAAAGGGCTGCTGCGGCGGTCAACGCTTCAGCCTGCACCCAATGGGGTCGGTTTTCGATCACGGGAACCAGATCATTATCCACGGTGTAAAGAAGGCCTCCCTTCCCGTTCGTGCTCCACCCTACAGACATCCCTTTTTCAAAAAGTGCGATGCTGTCCGTAAGCAGCCATGCCGGAGCATCCCCTTCTTCACGCAGGAACGCAGCCTCAAGCTTAAGGAGCAAATGGGCCCATTCCACAAAATGGCCAGGCGTTAACCCATAAGGACGTAAATCATCAGCGGGCTTATCCTGATGGTAGTTTGGCAAATAGTGCCACTGGCGGTCATAGTGCTCACGCACGACGTAATCCGCTTCCCGTGCCAGATCGTGAATAAAGCGTTTGACGATGCGCAAAGCGCGATGCCGCCAGATAGGATCACCGGTCACATCCGCAAGGGCCATGCAAGCCTCTACTGAGTGCATGTTGGAATTAGCACCCCGGTAATTTTCTTCATCAGACCAGCTGGCAGAAAAGCTTTCGCGAAAAACTCCTTCTTCTTCACTCCAGAAACGCTTTTCCCACACCGTTGCTGCCTGTTCCAAAAGCTGCGCAGCGCCCGGAAGCCCTGCCACGACAGCTGTCGAGCCCACGAGGCATACAAATGCGTGCAAATAGTTCTGCTTCCGGGTTTGTTCCTGTGTCGGGCTACCGTTTGTCAGGCCTCCGAACCACCCTCCGTGCTCTGCATCACGCAACGGTCCGAGAAGCGACTGCACGCCATGCTCGGCCACAGCCAGACACCCCGGCACACCACGCAGACCACCGATAGCGTAAGAATGCGTCGTTCGGGCCGTCAGCGTCGTATCTGGCTGCGCATGGGGGACAAGTAAGCCTTTGTTATCCAAAGGACCAAAGCCGACGCTCAATCGGGAGGCTTTGGAAAAATCAAGCAGCCTTAACCCCTGATGTTCCAGCCAGTAGTGATGCGGCGTAGAGCGCAACCAGCTTGATGCCGGAACCATCAGAGATGGCAGCATTTCAACCATTGACGATTCTTCCGCCATTCACATGCAAGGTCTGACCTGTCACAAAACTTGAGTCCTCCGACGCAAGATAAACATAAGCAGGTCCAAGCTCTGCAGGCTGCCCGCAGCGACCCAATGGCGTATCGGCTCCCAGATCAGCCACGGCCTCTGGATCAAGCGGGCCCCAACTGGCAGGCTGGAGAGGCGTCCAGACCGGCCCCGGTGCTACGGCATTAACACGTATGCCTTTGTCGGCAAGCTGCAGCGCAAGAGCGCGCGTAAAGCCCATCTCAGCAGCTTTAGTCGTCGTATAGGCAACCAGAGATTTATTGCCTGCAAAAGCGTTAATGGAGGATGTCGAGATAATCGCAGCGCCTTTTTTTAAATGCGGCAAAGCGGCCCGGGTTATATAAAAATAGCCGTTGATATTCACATTCATATGATGCTGCCAGACCTCATCCGTAATATCTGTCAGATCTTCACTGACATATTGTACGCCGGCATTGTTCACGATGATATCAAGGCCGCCCAGTATCTTCACCGTTTCCGCAACAGCATCATTACAAAAAGAACTGCTTGCAACATCGCCCGCAATCGCCAGCGCTTTGCGCCCTTCTGCTTCAATCAGCCGTACTGTTTCCTGCGCATCTTCATGCTCATCGAAATAAAGAATGGAAACATCGGCCCCTTCTCGCGCAAAATGAAGAGCTGCTGCGCGGCCAATACCGCTGTCACCCCCAGTAACAAGAGCCTTTTTCCCTTCAAGCTTTCCGCTTCCTTTGTAATCATGACGGATATGGACAGCCAAAGGCTTCATGAGCTTTTCAACGCCGGGCTGATGGTCCTGGCTCTGCGGTAGAATGGCGAATGTCATGAACCTGCTCCTATAACACTTTGATGTGCGCAAAACATTTAGTGTTAGCGAGAGGTTCGTTTGAAAGTTTCATAAAAAATCATCACGATATCAACAAATGGGAATTTTCCCTTTTTCTAAAACAAGAAAAATTTACTATTCTTTTTATATTCAGGCTATTTCCATGCATCACAATGCTTTATAGCCAACCAGCAGCACCCTTTGGCATTATTATAAAATAATCTTAATGCTCATTCAGAAACAAAGAATGAACTTTTTCAGGGACTGATACGTCTCAGGAAGAAAACATATCTTCTTGCGACGAGGCCGCTCATTATGTCTTTTCAATACCTTGATAATGGGATTACTGGCACGCCTTCAGTAACAGTTCGAGAAAGCCTTTTCTGGAAAAAACAAAGAATTATTGCCATTCCAGCCTGTAATGAAGAAGAGCACATTATTCCCTGCCTGATCGCTCTGGCAACGCAATCCTACGCTCTGCCAGATAAGGTTGTTCTGTGGCTTAACAACACCACAGACAAAACCTGTGACCGGGCACGCTCCCTACAAGACAAGCTCCCCTTTACCCTGGAGATTGTTCAGGTTGTCTATCAACCGCACTTAGCGAGCGCGGGAACAGCTCGCAGAGAGGCCCTGGCGCATGCCGCCAGACTTGCGCCCCTTGATGCTCTGCTCTTTACAACCGATGCCGATGCAGAAGTCTCGAAAGACTGGATATACCGCACGCTTGAAGCGTTTGCTCATTACCCGGTAGAAGCCGTCTTTGGACGAGCCCTTCTCCTGCCGTCTGAATCCGCAAAAATTCCCCTGCATTTGCATCAGGATGAACAAGCAGAGCAGGCCTATGGCGCACTTCTGGATCAGATTACTCTGGAATTGTGCCCGGAACCTCATGACCCATGGCCCCGGCATATCGAACATTCAGGCGCCAGTATCGCCGTAACACGGCAGGCCTGGACGCAGGTGGATGGAATACCAGATGTTCCGACAGGGGAAGATCGTCAGTTTTATACAATATTAAGACAGAACGGCATTCCCGTTCGTCATGCACCAGACGTTATCGTTTACGTTTCAGCCCGCCTTTCTGGCCGTGCGCAAGGCGGCATGGCGGAAACCCTTGCGCGCAGGCTACGCGCGCAGGACGAATATATTGACGAGGTTTTTGAGATGGTCTCAAGCCGATTGCGCCGTATTCGTAAAGAACTGGCCTACCGGGGCAAAAACCAGCCCGGACCGGCTCTCGCGGACTGTCCTCCCACACGTATCCGGCGAGACGATCTTGAAAAACACGTCAAGCGCGCGCGGCGCGTGCTCAGCTTTCTTCGCCAGACGCGCCCCTGCCTTTCTGAGAATTTAAGCCATACGCCAGCCGATCAATGCGATAGCTACTCCCCCGCACGCTAAGATCAGGTTCCCAATGCAGCGCCCGACACGCCTCAATAAAACAGTCAGAAGCTTCATCACCGGTGCAGGGTGTATCCGTCGGGCCTGTCCAGTTTACAATCAGAATACTCCCACTGGCGGTCAGGCTCTGTGTCACCATGCCTGCGAGGCGCTGAATATCACCGACACTCAAAAAATAAAGAATTTCAGAAATGAGAACGAGATCGCACCCTGACGCTGCCGAAGCAGGGTAGCCTTCCGGTAGGAACGCCTTGATGAACGTAACGTGCCCCACTCCCTCACAGCGCTTCTTTGCTCTCTCAAGAGCTGTTTCTGAAGCGTCCACGCTCAGTATACGTTTGCAATATTGTGCAAGCGCCAATGTGCTAACCCCTATTGCACACCCCAACTCTACAGCGAAAGACACAGGACGAATTGGGAAGCATTCCAGAACCTTTGCCAGTTTCTTTTGTTCATAAAGACTACTTTCAAAATCCCACGGATCATCACTCTTTTGAAAGAGATTTTCAAAAACGTCTGGTTTCCAGGTTTCTTTACTCATGAGGCAATAAAAATTTCATACGGTTGAAGCATTTTTTCCAGTAAGTGTTCGGGCAAAACAAAGCCACTGGGATCATCCTTTACGACGAGCCCTCGCTGACTCCTATGAGCCTCAATGGCGCGTCGTTTGGAATGCAGGAAATCTTCAACATTGAGACGCCATCCAGCGGACTGCGTCTCTTGAAGGTCTTTTTCAGGGGGCAGTGTCAGCCCCCATACGGGATAAGCCAATATTCTGAGTTCTGGCTGCAAAGCTTTTAATCTCTGCCCCATGATCCAGACCGCTTCATGATCACAATGGGGATCGTGACGCCAGGGTACGAGAATATTCTGGCAATGATACTGTTCCACCAGATCCTGCAAATGGCGAACAGTCTGCTCAA
Source organism: Acetobacter sp. P5B1 (assembly GCF_018811985.1). Taxonomy (NCBI): domain Bacteria; kingdom Pseudomonadati; phylum Pseudomonadota; class Alphaproteobacteria; order Acetobacterales; family Acetobacteraceae; genus Acetobacter; species Acetobacter sp. P5B1. The sequence continues at coordinate 44,953 of NZ_JACRVS010000020.1, forward strand.
AACCGGTCCCTTCAGTGGGAACCGCTGTATCCGGAAGCCCCAGAAAAAAAAGACGATCGGAAGAAAGACCAAGCGCACTAGCCGCATTTCGGCTTTCTTCCTGCCGACACAGAGCCAGTCGTTCAGGCGGCCAGAGCTGAGAGCCGGAATGGGACGCAGCCCCATCTGACACGATCACCACAACGGGTGGACACCCATGCTTGATGGCTGTTGCTATAAATCCTGCACACCCCAGACTTTCATCATCAGGATGAGGTGACAGTATAAGAGACGTTCCCGGCGCAATTTTATCAAAAGAGGCAACCGGAAATCTGGAAAAATTCTCAAGAACTTCCCTGACCTTCATAGACTTTCTTCCGGCCAGTCATGGTCAACAAACCACGCAGCGGCATCTGTCAGCGCCTCATCGGGTGCTGGCTGCCGCAGATAGGTCATCAAATCTCTCATGACCTGCTCCACCGCTTTACCTTTCACAAAAGCAGACAAACCTAAACTTCTTTGAACAAGCGTAATCAACTCCAACGCCGCCCGTTCAACGGCAAGACGGGCAAGATTAACGATTGCCACCACGTCTTCTGGCGTCATCCGGGGCGCATAGGCGGCTTTAGCGGCTTGCTCGACCCACATGGCAGCCGTTTTCTGCAAAATAAGGGCTTCCCCGATCCGGCTGAGTTGATGCGGATTATCTGCCCGGCCTCGCTCCAGCAATTCTTGCCTGAGAAGGTCAATCAATCGATCCATTGCGCCTAAGGCAACGGCCGACCCACGCCAGGCACCTGCGGAGAATTCGGGCTGCCGCAAATAATCTCCTGCTGAGCCGAGAATATGATCTGAAGAGATAATAACATCTGTAAAATCATAGGCACCCGTCCCACTGGCCTGCATCCCGGTTAATGTCCCCGGCCCTGCCCGCCTGCGATTGGCCTCCGTTGTGGGCGCCAGAAGCATGATGGAATGCCCGTCCTGGGTAGTGGCTGTTATCAGAGCCACACTGACGTGCCTGACGCCGCTGGCAAACCCTTTAATTCCGGCCAGCCTGTACTGCCCCTTCTCTTGCCTGATCGTCACAGGCGGCACGCCGTCCGTAACCCATATACCGGCCAGTATTCCGCTTTGCAGAAGGCGTGCAAACGCGCGGCGCTGCTCATATGTCCCGTAAAGCTCCACAAGGCGCACAACATTGACGTGCCCTTCCAGGCAGCGCCCTAAAGACAGGCTCACGTAACCTGTTCGCCGCAGAAGGGTCATAAGAACCAGTCCCCCTTCCGGTGTTCGGCATAGATCCAGACCACCTTCCTCACGCGATAACAGAGCGTCTAAGGCACCAATCTCACGTAATGCCTTCAGAAATTCGGCAGGGAAAACATTTTCTTCCTGAACATAATGGGCAGCTTTCCATCCATCGAAGAGATTTTTTATGTCGGTTCGAAAACCAGAAAGATTTTTTATGGAAGTCTTCTCATCTGAAATTAACATCCTTCAGCGTCCATCCCCACTAACGTCCTTCCTGCAACGTATGGGCCTTGAGAGAGGATGCTACACTGAAGGAAAATCCTCGGTCACTTTATGTTGAAAACTCCTCTTCTTTCCCGATGAGCAGGAAAGTGAAAGTCGTCACATCTCATCCGAGCATATCATCTCGTCATGACGAGCACCCATCCATTTATCTAAAAAACCTACTTCTCTTCCTGCGCGCGCCATGACCTAACGTGACGCAATAAGCACATCGAAAGGCACAGACCCATAAAAATAATCCAGACCAAAAGCAGATGAATTTTTAAAAGAATTTCCCCATAAAATACTTTCCCACGCTTCACCCTCTTCCTCTTCGGTCAGGGAAAGGTGTGTTGTATTCCAGCCCTTCTCATGGCTTTGCAACGAATCATCCATAGAAAGAGACGACCCGAAGCGCGTTACAATGACCAGCATTTTCATGTCTTCTGCAAAGCATTGAAATGCCACAACATGATCAGCGAGTTCACCTTGAGCTGAAACAGCTTCATAGCGGGGGTTTATAAAGAGCTGCGGATAATTTTCTCTGAGCTTCAGAAGTTTAAAAAGAAGATGCTGTTTGATCCGCCCATCTCGCCAACTGGACGCTAATGTCGCCAGATTATTGTCAACTTCAAGATCTTTCCCGAGACGAGAGTAATCAACCGGCCGCCTGTTATCCGGATCAACCAAGCTAAAGTCCCACTCTTCCCTCCCCTGATACAAATCAGGCACTCCGGGAACTGTAGAACGCAGTATGATCTGCGTGAGGCTATTCAGAGCGGCTGCCGGAGAAATGTGATCTACAAATGCAGAAAGTTCTTCAACAAATGAGGTTTGCAAAAGCTGCCTTATAAAATGCTGGCAGCTTTCTTCATAATCTGCATCAGGGTCTGCCCAGCTTGTTCTTAAACCTCTCTCGCGCAGAGCCTTGGTCAGATACGTCTCTAATCTTTTTGGAAGGTCAGAAAGCTCGCCTGTATCAACAGGCCATGCAGAGATAAGTGTCTGGTAGAAAAAGAATTCATCAGCCCTACTCACAGAAGAGTCTGCGCGCGCCTGCATGTGTAAGGCTTTATTTTTTTCAAACCAGAGCGCTACAATCTCCGTCCAGTTGGCTTCAGGCTCACTAAGGACCATAAGGCGCGCTCTGCCATCCTCTCCTCTTTTATGATCGTGTGTGGCTGTACAGAGCAGCGCCTGTGGATGTGACGCAAGACGTGTCAGGTTTGTCTGATGAAACGCCTCAATGCCTTTACAGAAAATAGCAGGATCTGTTCCAACTTCATTCCGGGAGAGCAGACGATCATAGCGGTAGAAAGCCGTATCCTCGCCCGACTTGGCAACAAGCGGGGCTGTCAGATGCACAAACATATCCTGAAAACTTTTTCTGTCAGAACTCAGGGGAGAAATCTGGCTTAAAAGTTTTTTCAGGGCCATCAGTAGAGGAATGGAGTGTGCCGGCAGCCTTTTCTCCGCATGCTCACAGGCTTCAGACAAATACGAACGGCTCTGTTCACTCAGCTCCGTCTCAGAAAAATAAATACGGTACACCGGAAAAGCTAATAAAATTTCTTGTAATACACACGCAACAGCGTGCTGGGTAATATTCTGCTCTGGTGGAAAAAACTCCGTAAGAGACTGCGCCAGATCCTGAAACATCTTATAAAATGATGAGTTCAGTTTTTCATCACGTGCAGCCCTCATGACTTTGGCATAAGGATGCGGGCCCAACTGCGCCCATAAGGTATTCAGCCTTTCTTCTCCCGCCGGATGATGCAGAAGCAAAGAGACCTGTTCGAGAAAATCATAGCCGGTGGTCCCGCTTACAGGCCAGTTTTCGGGCAAACGTTCTCCAGATGAGAGGATTTTCTCTACAAAAATGATGGGCGCATCACGTAGGTTTTCTGGCCTTTCAGGCGTCAGAGCGTTCAGGGTTTGCAGCAACGTCTGACAATACCGCGCAGGCTGAAGCAATCCATCGACATGATCAACACGTATGCCATCAATCAGMCCCCGCCGATAGAGATCAAACACATAGGCATGCGTGCGCGCAAAAACCTCAGGACGTTCCATCCGCAGAGCGATAAGCGCTGTAACGTCAAAAAACCGACGCCAGTTGAGCAAATCACCCGTAGTCTGCCACCAGACCAACTGATAATGCTGCTTTTGCAAAAGTGCCAGAAGATTGGATTTTCCCTCTAGAGTCTCGGGATTAAAGAAATCCGCAAAAAGCTCTTTTTCAGTATCTGAGAGGCTTTCTGGTGCGAGAGGAAAAACTTTATCTTCGTAAGTGATGACAAAAGAATGTGTGTTCTCCTGATAAGAGACGCGGATCTTTTGATCTTCTAAAATTTCTTCCAATGATTTTTCGAGAAAAGGAAGAATGATTTTATGCGTCTCCTGCTCAGCGGAAACACTCCAGTTGATATCAAAGTAATACGCATACTGGCTCTCTCTCCCGTATTGTAAAACATCCTGCCACCATGCGTTCTGAGGGTTTGTCGTCATATGATTAGGCACAATATCAAGAATAAGGCCCATATCGTGCGCACGCAGCGTTTCAACCAGAGCCAGCAGCCCCTTCTCTCCGCCCCTTTCTGAGTCAATAAAATCCCAGCTTATCGTATCATAGCCATGAAGAGAGCCTGATGCTGACGCTAAAAGGGGAGACGCATAAATATGGCTAATACCGAGTTTTTTAAGGTATGGAACCAATGAGATTGCATCATACAAAGTATAATCTTTATGGAACTGAATCCGGTAGGTCGCACGAAGTGATAGTGTCATGCTACATCCTCCACACAGGCAACCAGCGAGAACGCAGGCAAGAGCCCAACCCGTCTATTCTCAGAAGATTCATAAATCAGATGATATGTTTCTGGGATCTCATATTTTTTTTCAGAAAGATTGATAAACAGAATAAGGATTTTTTTGTTATCTAAACGCCAGCGAGCATGCAAAGCGCCAGTGCCTAATACATGCACGCCAGCGCTCTGAACGTCATGCAAATATGGGATAATCCACTCTCTGCGCAAAGCCAGAAGCTGCCGGGTCAGGGCAAGCCACGCCCTTCCCCTCTCAGTCTCACGCGCAACTCTCTCTGGCCGGGAGGCTTCAAAAGTCGCCAGCGCATTAGGATCAGGAATACGTTCCCGGTTTTTCTCATCTTGAAAAGCCGGAAACTGAGCAAACTCTTTTCGCCGCCCTTCCCTTATTTGCTCAGCCAGTTCACCATGAAAATCACAGAAAAAATAAAAGGGGGTCAGGCTACCCCATTCTTCTCCCATAAAAATCATAGGAATCATTGGGCTTAAAAAAAGCAACGCATAAGCCGCTTTAACTGCCTCCGGTTTTGCCAGCGCCAGAAGCCGCTCTCCTAAGGCACGATTGCCTATCTGATCATGGTTTTGCAAAAAGAGGATAAATTTCGTAGCAGAGAGATCTCCACTCGCCATTCCGCGATTTTTACCGGAATAGGGGTTGAGCTGCCCTTGATATACAAAACCTTCAGCCAGGACCTGTGCGAGATCCTGCGTAGGATCTTTGGCAAACATCTTGTAATATCCGTCGCGTTCTCCGGTTAGCAAAACATGCAGAGCATTATGCCCGTCATCATTCCATTGGGCTGTAAAGCCGTCCCGGAGCAATCCTGCATCATTATTCTCGTTTTCAAGAATTAAATGGACATGCCGCCCGGGCTCAACGGTCCCCTCTACCCTCTCGCGTAAAGCGCCAAACCATGCATGATCAGAAATGGCTGACGCGGCATCAATCCGCACTCCATCAAACCGATATTCCATCAACCAGTACAGCACATTTTCTATAAAGAAATTGGCAACTTCCGGTTTGTCAAAGGCAATGCCCGTGCCCCAGGTCGAGTTCTTTGCATGGTCAAAAAATGCGGCCGCATAGACAGGCAGAAAATTTCCTTCGGGCCCAAAGTGGTTATAGACCACATCCAGAAAAACCATGAGCCCGCGAACATGAGCTGCATCGATCAGGCTTTTCAATTCATCTGGGGAACCGTAAGGCGCCGCAGGCGCGTAAGGCAACACCCCGTCATATCCCCAGTTTCTGGTTCCTCCGAAGCTATTAATGGGCATAAGTTCAATGGCCGTTATGCCAAGCGCTACCAGTTCATCAAGCAGCTGCTCTATGCCGTTATATTCTCCCAGCAAACCGGCGTGGAGTTCATAAATCACAGCTTCATTCCATGGCCGACCCTGCCATTCCGGACACTGCCACTGATAAGCCTCAGGATCAGTCACGACGCTCGCCCCCAGCACTCCATCCGGCTGACTGCAGCTTGCAGGATCAGGAACAGACTGGTCGCCGGAAACACGAAAACGATACCGTGTTCCTGCACCGCAAGTAGCTTTCAAACTGAAGAGACCCTGCCCATCAGAATTCATTCTCTGAGCAGGTTTCCCTTCAATCTCTAAAAACACCTCCTCACTGGACGGGGCCCAGAGCGTGAAAGCTGTCCGCTCTTCTGCTTCCAGTTCCGCACCAAATGTTTTTCTAAACCGAAATGTCTGCATGGTCAGAAGCCTTTTTGTGCAGGGGCAAAATGCCTAGGAAACCGCTGGACTGAAATAAAGAACCGAAAGAGGGGGCAGCGTTGCCAGGACAGAAGCAGGCACTCCATGTGCCGGCACATCCTCGGCATGCAGTCCGCCTGCATTTCCAACATTGGAGCCGCCAAAGCATGAAGCGTCAGTATTGAGAATTTCACGCCAGTATCCTGCATGCGGCACGCCAATGCGGTAATTGTGACGTGGCACGGGCGTCATGTTGCACACAATCAGAACAGGGGCGGCATCCGGCGCATACCGCATCCAGGCAAAAACACAGTTCTGCGTATCGTCGGCAATAAGCCACTGGAAGCCATGATCGCTATAATCATCTGCATACAAGGCAGGATAGGCGCGATAGAGGCGGTTTAAGGCGGCAACAATCTCGTGCATTCCCTTGCCCGTGGCATCTTCCAGCCGCTGCCAGGAAATCTGCCCGTCATGATTCCATTCTTCCCTCTGCGCCAGTTCTCCGCCCATAAAAAGTAACTGCTTGCCGGGATAGGCCCACATGAGCGCATACAGACACCTGAGATTAGCGTGCTTCTGCCAGTCATCTCCGGGCATGCGTGACAGGAGAGAACCTTTGCCGTGCACAACCTCATCATGAGAAAGAGGAAGAATAAACCGCTCTGAATAGGCGTAGATCATGCCAAAAGTCAGGTCATGCGCATGATACCCACGCCAGAGCGGGTCCAGTTGCATGTAGCGGAGCGTGTCGTGCATCCAGCCCATATTCCACTTGAAGCGAAACCCCAGCCCCCCTGTTTCCGGCGGCGCGGTCACCCCCGGCCAGGCAGTCGATTCCTCAGCAATGAGCATCACATCATCATGCAGATCCCGGATCAGTGTTGAGAGCTCATGAAAGAAGGAAACAGCCTCAAGATTTTCACGGCCGCCATAAATATTGGCTTTCCACTCGCCTTCTTTGCGGCTGTAATCGCGATACAGCATAGAGGCAACCGCATCGACCCGCAGGCCATCAATATGAAAATGCCGAAGCCAGTAAAACGCGCTCCCCAGCAGGAAACCACGCACCTCATTTCGGCCAAAATTGAAAATCAGCGTGTGCCAGTCCTGATGAAACCCTTCCTGCGAGTCTGCATGTTCATACAGATGCGTGCCATCAAAGCATGCCAGTCCATGCGGGTCAGAGGGAAAATGGGCCGGCACCCAGTCCATAATCACCCCAATCCCCACCTGATGGCATCTGTCTACAAACGCAGCAAATTCCTCAGGAGAACCATGCCGGGCTGTGGGGGCGTATAAACTGACAGGCTGATACCCCCAGGACCCCGCAAAAGGATATTCAGTGATCGGAAGCAATTCTATGTGCGTAAAACCCAGCTCCTGAATATACGGAATAAGGGCATCCGCCAGACTGCTCCACGAGATAAACCGCTCCCCACTGCGAGGAAACTTCCAGGATGGCACATGAATTTCGTAAATGGATATAGGAGCATTTACGGCCTGCCGCTTGCCTCTTTGCTGCATCCAGTCCGCATCATGCCATTCATACATTAGCGCCCCGGCAACACGCGATGCAGTCGCTGGCGGCTTTTCCGCAAAACGGGCATAGGGGTCTGCCTTTGCTGGCAAAACCTGACCGTCTGCAGAAACAATTTCATATTTATACCGCTCACCAACGGCAAGACCCGGAACAAAAAGCTCCCATACTCCTGCCCCATGCCGCACGCGCATCGGGTGACGACGCCCATCCCATATGTTGAAATCCCCAATAACAGAAACCCTACGGGCGTTAGGGGCCCAGACTGTAAAGCGAACGCCTTTCACACCGTTTATTTCCAGACAATGCGCCCCCATCATTTCATCAGGTGAATGGTGACGGCCTTCTGAAAATAAATGCAGATCCAGGTCCCCCAGTAGTTTCCCAAAACTGTAAGGATCTACAACATCCTGCCAGCCATCCGCCCACCTGACCCTTACAAAATAACTCTTACTCCGCTTGGGAATGGTGGCGCTATACACCCCATGAGGATGAATACGATACATCTTCTGCTCAAGCGGCAGACTTTTTGCCGGAGTGGAGACCACTGTGACTTCAAGAGCATCAGGGAAAAAGACACGGATAATGTCGCCTCGTCCATCAGGATGACGGCCCAGCACGGCAAAGGGGTTGGAACTCATGCCATGCGCAAGATCTTCAACCTGCTGCTGAAGCGCAATATCGGCTGCTTTTCGGTTTTTCGGTATAGAATTAGAAGGCATTGCAATACATACCGCTTTATCCTGCAAATAAGAGGAGTGCTTAGCGTGCGATCAGGCGTGGGTGCCTGTACGCTTCTGGCTTTCCGGGTCTGTGCTTCTTAAACCGCCGGGCGGCATACGGGCTGGCTGAATTCTGCGCAGCGTACGCGCCTGACGTTTCAAAACATCTCCGCGGCGTGGCGTAATATCATCGTGCGATGTCTTGTAAGAAGAAGAATGCCCTGCCAGTTCCCGGAAAAGTTTGGCATAGTCAGCAGCCTTCCCCTCCCACGAAACATCATGAAGAGCACCGTTACGCTGCAAGCGGGCCCAAACAGCCTTCTGCTGGAACAGAGCATAAGCCCGACGCACTGCACCCATCAGCGTTTCAGAATTGGTGGGAGCGAACAAAATGCCATTTGCCACACCTTCAGAAATGGCAGCAGAGTTTGCATCGACTATCGTGTCAGACAATCCCCCAACACGTGCCGCAATAGGAACAGACCCATAGCGCAGCGCATGCAGCTGCGTCAGGCCACATGGCTCAAACCGGGAGGGAATAAGAGATGCATCAACAGCAGAATGAAGTTTATGCCCGAGAATTTCACTATAATTCAGATGGCACGCCAATTGATGCGGGTATCGGCTTTGCAATTCCGCCAGAGAATGCATGATCTCCCGGTCACCCACACCGACAATAGCAAGCTGCACGTCGCACTCAAACAAGCGAGGCACAATTCCAGCCAGAATATCAACACCTTTTTGAGTTGTCAGGCGGCTGACAAGCCCAAGTAGAAAGGTATCTGCCTTTTGCGGCAAACCAAATTCTGCCTGAAAAAATCTTTTATTTGCACGCCGCCCAACAATATCACCAACAGCATAAGGAAAAGTCACGGCAGGATCTGTCAGAGGGTCCCATTCTTTGAGATCCAGGCCATTCAGAATACCTTTCAGCGCCGCAGAGCGGGTCAGTAACAAACCATCAAGACCCATCCCATACTCAGGCGTCTGAATTTCTTCTGCATAAGTCGGTGAGACAGCGGTCAGGCTATTGGCAAACAAGAGCCCCGCTTTCAAAAAGCTAATCTGCCCATGGAACTCCAGACCTTCCAGAGCAAAAGCCGTTGGCGGCAAGCCATATGCTTCAAGATTCTCCCGTGGAAAAATTCCCTGAAAAGCGAGATTATGAATCACGTGAGAAACAGGCGGAGCCTCCACGCCATCATAATGCAGGTAAGCCGCCACCAGAGCTCCCTGCCAGTCATGGGTCTGCACAACATCGGGACGCCAATGCTCAAGGCAACCCTGAGCGATAAATGCACCAACACGCGCCAGAACCGCATACCGTATGCCATTATCCGGCCAGTCCTGCCCCGTCGAGCTTCCGTAAGGGTTCCCAGGACGATCATACAGAGCAGGCACATCAACCACAAAAAGTGACCGTCCTCTGGCAACCCCTTCCCACAAAGTCACTTCATGACCGAGCACGTTTTCAAAACGCTTTATAATCCGGCGCTCGTTCAGACCTTTCATGACGGATGGATAGCCCGGCAACACGGTATATGTTCTTATTCCATAAGATATCAGAGCACCCGGCAGAGACCCAACGACGTCCCCTAGCCCACCGGTTTTTATCAGTGGATACATCTCTGAAGCGACAGAAAGGACGTTCAGAGTGGCAGGCGGCATTGCAACAGGTATCTGCGTCATGGCTCATGCCTCTTTAGAGTTTTGGTGGTATCGCTGCACACCGACGGACATGATGCGGGCTGTCTAAGACGGTTAAACAAAAAACGCGGCCTATGCCGGAATGTCCCCGGCACACGATTATGTTATCAATTTTCTCCACAGGACATGCGTTACCACCCCATGGATGCCACGGTTTCGCCATGTGGCGAAAAACCAGAAGAGCATTCTGAGCCAGGATGGACCGCTGCCGATGAGCTTTCCGCTTCGCCAAGGATTACGTGAAGGCAACCCCGTCGAGAGAGGCGCCACGTATGATGGATCAGGTGTCAATTTTGCAGTTTTTTCCGCAAACGCAACAGCAGTCGACATCTGCCTCTTTGACACGGATGGTAAAACCGAAACAGACCGCATTCGTCTTCCTGAATACACGGATCAGGTTTTTCATGGCTGGATTCCCGATCTGCATCCGGGTCAGCTTTATGGCTTGCGTGTCCATGGCCCCTATGAGCCTGATGCCGGACATCGCTTCAATCCGAACAAACTCTTGCTGGACCCTTATGCCAGAGGGCATTTTGGCAGCCTGCAATGGAACCCTGCCCTGTTTGGTTATCAACTGGGTCACCCCGATCTTGATCTGAGTTTCGATGACCGGGACAGCGCGCCATTTATCCCAAAATGTATTATTTCCGCTCCATCGCGACGCAGAAATAAACCTCTAAAAACACGTTGGTCTGATAGCATTATTTATGAGACCCATGTCAAAGGCTTTACACAAACTAACCCTCTGGTCCCTAAACGTCTGCGCGGCACCTATGCCGGTCTCTGCCATCGCTCCGTGCTCGATTACCTTAAGTCTCTGGGAATAACCTCCATTGAACTTCTCCCCATCCAAAGCTTTGTCAATGACCAGTATCTTATAGAAAAAGGCCTCACAAATTACTGGGGTTACAATACGATCGGTTTTTTCTCCCCTGATACACGCTACGCGGCTAACCATGCGGACCCGGCGACTGAGTTCAGACATATGGTGGCCGGTTGCCATGCTGCGGGCCTCGAAGTGATTATGGATGTTGTCTATAATCACACAGCCGAAGGGAATGAGCTTGGGCCGACCTTGTCCTTTAAAGGGTTAGACAATGCGTCTTACTACCGTCTGGTTCCTGATAATTTACGCTATTATATTAATGATACCGGCACGGGGAACACATTCAACCTGAGTAATTTGCGGGCTATACAGTTTGTAGCCGACAGCCTGCGTTACTGGGCAGAGGATATGGGCGTAGATGGTTTCCGCTTTGACCTGGGCACCATTTTGGCACGCGAAAAAGAAGGGTTTGATCCCGAAGCTGGTTTTTTACGCGTCTGCCGACAGGACCCAACTCTGGCGCACCTGAAGCTAATTGCAGAACCGTGGGATATCGGGCCCGGGGGCTATCAGGTCGGTAAATTCCCGCCAAGCTGGGCAGAATGGAATGACAAATTTCGTGACACAGCCAGAGATTTCTGGCGCAACGAGGCGCGCGCTTCCGCTTTAGCTACGCGTCTTCTTGGCAGCCCGGACCTGTTTAACCATAGCGGTCGTCAGGCGTGGTCCAGTGTCAATTTCATTGCTGCGCATGACGGGTTTACACTTAAAGATTGCGTCTCCTATGAGACCAAACATAATCAGGCAAACGGCGAAAATGGCGAAGACGGCTCCAATGACAACCGCTCTTGTAACTACGGAGCCGAAGGTCCCACTAATGATGACGCCATTAATGCATTGCGCTGGCGACAGTGCCGCAACATGCTGGCCACCCTTCTGCTCTCCCAAGGCACCCCCATGCTTCTGGCGGGGGACGAGTTTGGCCGCACGCAAAATGGAAATAACAATGCCTACTGCCAGGACAATACGATTTCATGGCTGAACTGGGCTATTGAAAAAGAAGGAAAAAATCTACAATCTTTTACACAGCGCATCATCAGTCTCAGAAAACGCTTCCCCATTTTAAGACGCAGCCGCTTTCTCACAGAAGCCTACAACAAGGATCTCGATGTTAAAGAACTGACATGGGTCAGCGCTAGTGGTCAGGAAATGAGGCAAGAAGAGTGGGATCATGCGCAATGTTTTGGCCTGATGCTGGATGGTCGCGCCCAGCCGAGCGGTATCATGCAACGCGGTGCAGATGCCACACTCCTCCTCATTCTCAATAGCTGGAATGACGTTGTGGAATTCACCCTTCCAGAAGCAGAAGGCGGCGCATGGAAAATGCTTCTCGACACTAACCGTCCGGATGACGGAGCCGAGATAGAAAAAAATATTTTCCAGCAGAAAACACTGTTCACCGTAACGGGACACTCCCTTTTAGTTTTTGAGCTACTCGGAACTTAGAGGGTGTTATGCACTTTGGATGAGCAGGTTAGCTGCGTTTCTAAGCATGAAACCTGCGAAGGCGATGGTATGCATTGCGGCAAGCGTTGAGGCGCAGCGCTCGTAGTCTTTCACCAGCCTCCTGCACCGCGTTGCCCACGCGAACGATCTCTCTACGATCCAGCGACGTGGCAGCAGCACGAAACCCCGTTTAGCCTGAGGTAGTCTGACGATTTCGAGAG
>NZ_JACRVS010000021.1:0-47026 GCF_018811985.1 Acetobacter sp. P5B1
AGCCGCCAAAGAGCAGGATATCACTCTCGAAATCGTCAGACTACCTCAGGCTAAACGGGGTTTCGTGCTGCTGCCACGTCGCTGGATCGTAGAGAGATCGTTCGCGTGGGCAACGCGGTGCAGGAGGCTGGTGAAAGACTACGAGCGCTGCGCCTCAACGCTTGCCGCAATGCATACCATCGCCTTCGCAGGTTTCATGCTTAGAAACGCAGCTAACCTGCTCATCCAAAGTGCATAACACCCTCTAAGACCAGCGTCTGCATCCTGAAAGCGTTTAGCGGCACCACCTCCTCGACCAACGAAGACAGCGCAACAGGTGCAGTCTTCATATTTTCCGGTGGTACGGGAGCCAACGACAGCACAGTGTCGTTTAAAGGTAAATCCTTTATTCCCGGAACGGACAATACTATTCCACTGGGTAGCGCCTCTCTTCGGTTCTCTCAGATTTTCGCTGGAACAGGAACCATCCAGACGTCAGACGCCAACATGAAAGCAGTTGTCGGGGTTCTGGGAGACACCGCTTATGCGGATAGCGAGAAGCTGATTAAGGCGGGGCAGGCTATCCGCAAGGCCATCACTGTTTTCACCTTTCTGGATGGTGGCACACGCCAGCATGTGGGGGCTATCGCCCAGCAGGTTTACAGTGCTCTTCAGGCAGCGGGGCTTGACCCGGCATCGTTCGGTATTTGGGGGCAGGATGCTCTGACGCAGCAGGTTGAAGTGCGCGACGAAAATGGCGCTTTGACAGACATTGAAACGAAGCCAGTGCTGGATGCCAAAGGCGAGCAGGTTTACCGTCAGTCTCTTCGCTATGACGAGCTGAGCATGCTGCTGATTGCCGCAGGGGAAGCGGAAATGCAGACTCTTGCGGCGCGTGTGGCTGCCCTTGAAGCCAAGGCAGGTGCGTAATGTCCACCCTGCTTGATTTTTCGGCGGGGGTTGCAGTCGGGGGACGTGGTGACACGCTCTCCGGTGGCCAGATGGTAGATGCCATTATCAGTGGCGCACCCATGACCGCCATTATCAACCCTGGAGCGACCTGCTCACTGTCCTACGCGGCATGTGGTGATAACGGCTATCGCATCATGCCAGATGCTGACTGCACTCTGGCGCTTTCTGGTGGCCAGTCTGGTCAGATCCAGATCATGCGTATCCTGATTATTCAGCCTCCTTCCGGCAACTGCGTGGTCACATGGCCCACAAATGTCATCTGGCCCAACGGTGCGCCGTTCGTGGACAGCCGCGCGGGTGCTGTGATGTGCGCCGAAATCATGTTTGACGGCGATGGCCGCTATTACGGGAGACGGATCTTTGGCTAAATCCTATCCGACGCCGACAACCGGATATACCAATGACGGTATACAGGTGCAGCTTGGCGTCAACAATATTGCGGAGCAATGGGATTACGTTACGGTTCCATTCCCATTGCAGCCCTGGCGGATTCTGATTGAGGGCGATCTGCCCACCTTGACGACAACGCCGTCTGTCTCGGTTTCTGTGTTCGACGGTACCGTCCCAGTGTTTTCCGCATCAGGCACATGGCAGGTGCAAGGGCAAAGCACCGCCAACGCAGATAAGAAAAACTGGAAACTGAAGCTGCGCAATTCGGTGACGGGCAATAAGCTGTCTGTCAAAATCGGTGACTGGTTCCCGATGAGCAGCGTAACGCTGAAGGCCTACGGGACAGACAGGACGCTGGTGCGTGACAGCATGACAACCGACATCTGGCGTCAGATGCACAGTTATCCTGCGGGTCTTCTTGCCTCTCAATCAGCCTATAGCTACTGGGATGGAGCAGATTTCGGGACGCATACGTCTGCCCTCTTCAGTACGGCAGGTTTTCCTGTTGAAGTCTGGCAGAACGGCGCATTTATGGGTCTTTATGTGCTCCGCAGTCCGGCTGATGTTAACGACTACCTGATGGATGACAGTAATAATCAGCATATTCTGATCCAGCCGCAGCACGCCACCGGTGTGTGGGGGGGCACGTTCAACTCCACAGAATGGTCCGTGCAGTCTCCCGCGCTCAGTGGCTACGACGACCAGGACGATATCTCGACATCTTCACCGGATATCAATGCGGCATGTCAGCGCATTATCGCCTGGATGGGAGCGTGCAACAAAGGCACGACTGACGTCCGAGCTACCTATAGGCAGTATCTCGATCTGCCTTCGTTCCTGGACTATGTGCTGATTTGTGAGCTGGCTGGTTCGTTTGACAGCATGCAGAACAACTTTGAATTCGGAAGTTGGAACGCTACCGCATCTACCGGGATCTGGTATTTCTGGCCGTATGATGAAGACGAGACATGGGGGCTGGTTTACTTCCTGACAGGTGCTCAATCAGATGCAGATCAGATCGGATGGGTCACTAAAAAGGGTGGCAAGGCAGATCAGGATCCCGGCTTTTTCAATTTGGCACATACCGTGTTCCTGCCGGAACTACGTGCGCGTTGGCGTGAGTTGCGGGATGCTGGCATTATTTCCTCACAGAATATCAACGCTGCGATCAAGCGTCAGGTTGATCTGATCGACCCGGCTTCAATGGTGCAGGATATTGAAAACTGGCCGCTCGATATTGCGACCGGCGCTCCTGCCTCAATGCAGGCAGGCGGGAAATGGTCAGTTGCGTATATCATGCGATACGCGGCAACGCGCATTGCATGGATCGACGCGCAGTGGGGCTATAGCGGCTAACAAATTAACCGCCCATACGCTAGAACATACCGCCGTGTGGGCGGTTTTTTGTATCCGGAAAATCTATGACTGAAGAACAGAGTGGCATCATTGTCGCGGCTGATGGTGACCTGCGCGAAATTGTTGGTGGTCATGAAATTCGTCTCGCTGCCGTTGAGCGGCGACAGGACGCGACTGACGGAAAGCTGGACGGCATCAGCAAAGATCTTGCGACTATGAGGGCTGAAGAAAATGCGCGCACTGTGGCGACGACAGCGGGAATCAGCCGTCTGGAAGTAAGAGTTTTTGATCTGGTAACACAGCTCGCAAAACTCACTGGCGCTCAGGAAAACCAGAACCGGCTTGCTGAAGAAAACCTGCGCCGCTGGCGGACACGATCAGTCATTGTCGGGATTATTTGCACTATTGCTGCGGCAGCGGGCGGCACGATTCTTTCCAGCCAAACCTGGGATGATTACTTGTTTGGCAACGTTGGTTTTTTGCATCGGCATCATATTCCAGTTCCTGCGCCGCAGCCTCAACCGCAAGATTCTGTCTATGCACTGGCTCCCAGAAGTTGGGAAAAATCATGACAATCACACTACCAATCACTGACTCCGTGCAGGCAGCTTCCCGCACGGCTTGGGGTGAGGCCAGGGGGGAGGGAACACGGGGCATGCAGGCGGTCCTGAATGTCATCGGTAACCGGGCGAAACATCCAGGCTGGTGGGGGCATGATATTGCCGGAGTGTGTCAGGCACATGCCCAGTTTTCCTGTTGGGATGCCAGCGATCCCAACCGTGAAAAGCTTCTAACAGTTTCTGACTCAGACATGCAGTTTCGCGAGGCTCAGGGTCTGGCTGCTTGTCTTGTGAACGGCCGCCTGTCTGACCTGACTGGTGGAGCGGATCACTATTACGACTGGCGTGGCCAGAGGCCCTATTGGGCGCAAGGTCGCTTTTATAAATGCACTATTGGTCATCACGCATTTTATCGTGTTGGCCTGAGGGGAGATGGGATGTGACAGACACCACGAAAAACGCTTTTGCGGTTAATGCGGCCAAGATTGGGGGCATCACTACGGTGGTGCCCCTTTTGTTTTCAGCAATCCCGGAACCGTGGAGTTCGGTCATCTCCGGGGTGATCATCATTTGTGGCGGTGTGACCGCAGCAATCCAGCCCCCGCAAGCCGGTAGCAAATGGACGATTCCCTATCAGGTCGTTTCCGTCATAGGCCTAAACATCGGCTGGGCCGTCAATCACATCGGAGCGCGGGTCGATACATCTCAGAGTTTGGCTGCGCAAGCCTCATCCACTGTGCAGGACAAACAACCATGATCCAGTCTCGTCGCACTTTCCTGTGCTCCGCCAGCCTCGTGGCTGCGGCCGGGACGCTCACTGCTTGCACGGTTACGACAAGTGGAAAAACGACCACGCTTACGCTGAACACGACCAAAGTTAAGGCCTATGCGCAGGCAGGTATCAATGCTGTCACAACTATTCTCAGCATCACGGCCGTATCCACTGCTATGGGGGCTCCGGCAGTGGCCGTTATTGAGGCTGCGGGAGGCGCTTTGTCTACCGCACTCTCTGCGTTGGCGAGCGAGACGAATGGTAGCCTGACAGTCAGCTACGACAACACGAATGCTAAAACGCGCATTGATACGTTGCTGGTGGACCTCAATAATGTTGCCGTGGCAATCCGTGCCGGGTTGGTCGCAGCTCAGCAGACTGTGACCAACAGCGTGATCAATACAGCGATCACCACCTTTAACGCACTTCGGACCGTGATTGATGCGTTTGAGGGGGTTCTGGGTATCAGCCTGCCAAGCGTTACAGACGAGCAGGAGGCAACAGCACTCTCGGTGCTGGCGGTGCAATGACGAGCTTTGAGTGTGGCCTGATCTTAGGCAGCCTGAGCACTGTGGTGCTGGGATCAGGCCTCGCCGCCTTCCTGTCCTGGAAAAAGCGTCAGAATGATGTGTTTGGTTGATAAAGTTACTGATGTAGTCTTCTGACTCGCCGCAAATATGCCCTCAATAGGTAGCAGGCTTTGTCGGGCAGTAAGGGCTTGTGGAAGTCAGGATCGGTCTGCGTAAGGAAGCTTACGGTGCCTGTTGGTCAATGATTGCTGCGTATGACCATCGGGTATGCGAGAAAAGACAAGATTGATTGGTTTGTGGCGGTGCCAGTGCGGGRACAGTGTCTCCGGCCAAACGTTTTTWTCTTAGGTAAGGAGGATACTTCCATGGAAAAACTGTCTGAAGACTTCAAAACTCGTCAGAAACCGGTGGCCCGCATCATTGTCGCTGTGAGTGCGGCTGTGGCGGGTTTTCTGATTATGCTGTTCCGGCAGCTCAAAAAGCCCAGATAATTTCTGATAATCATGTTCTTTCAAAAAAGCCCGGTTCTTTCTGCTGATGCAGGAGGAGCCGGGCTTCTTTTTTTGATTCTGGGAGCTTTCAAGCTCAGGTTATCGAAAGTCATGGAATATCAGGGTGTTAGAAATGCTGACATAATCCCGGAAAGATGTACCCGTTATCCACAGGCTTACCCCCGCAGGCATCCTCAGATTCTGGGGATAAGTGCAGAGAGCTTTCGGCAAAAGGCGGTAGGGGATGGCAATCAGGTGTGCGCCTCTTACAGCCCGAGCATCACGAAGCAGGTGATGTGGCTAAGAGAATGGCTCAGAAGCGAGCGGCATAAGCACAAGCTGAAAAATTACACAGCATCTCGTGCGGATTTGCATGCTGAGAATGGAAACAATGGGGGAGATCCACTCTCATCCCCCGTCATGCAAAAAAGCATGAGGGGATGAAGAGCAGTAGATACAAAAAAACCGCAGCGAACTGCGGTTTTTTTTGGTGCCCAGAAGAAGCCAATGAATACCCCAGAAAACAAGGAATATTGAGTTTTATCAGTGGATTATCATTCCTTGTTTTTGATTAATTTCCCTTCTTTTTGGCACCTACTACACCAAGTTTACACCAAGGCGTAACGCTCCGGGCAGGGAGCAAAAAATGGCATCAATCATCAAGAGGGGCGATTCGTGGCGGGGTATGGTCGTAAAGCGCGGCCAGAGAGTGAGCGCCACATTCGACAGTAAGCGGGAGGCGGAAGAGTGGGCCGTGCAGGCCGAGGCCGCCATTCTCTCCGGGCAGAGGGCTGCTGAGGTTCAGCCAGTCTCGTCTCGCATGGCAGTGTCCGCTCTCATGACAAGATATGCTCACGAGGTCAGCCCATCCAAGCGGGGCGAGAGGTGGGAGGTTTTGCGTCTGGCCAAGTTGGCACGTGACCCTGCATTTGCTCTCTCCATCCACATGTTTGGCCCGGTCGAACTGGCCGCATGGCGCGACAGGCGCTTGACTGAGGTCTCTGCATATAGCGTCAACCGTGAGCTGAATTTGGTGTCTGCTGTCTTCAATCAGGCGATTAAGGAATGGCAGGCCCCTATAAAAATAAACCCTGTCCACAACATCCAGCGCCCCAAGAACCCGCGTCCGAGAACACGCAGGGTGACAGAGCGAGAGCGTGATTTGATCGTTGCCCGGCTGGGCTGGGGCATGAAGAGTGCGCCCGAAAGCCTCTCTCAATGGACGGCGTTTACCTTTTGCCTTGGGATCGAGACGGCCATGCGCAAGGGAGAAATGCTCTCTCTGACGTGGGGGAACGTCCACATCGAACAGAGGTGGCTGCATCTGCCTATGACGAAAAACGGAGAGGCGCGGGACGTGCCGCTGTCTTCTGCTGCTGCTGCCCTCTTGAGCATCTTGCCAAGGCAGAGAGATGATGCCCCGGTGATCCCGGCGAATTATGGCTCCATGTGTGCCTACTTTAGGGCCGCCCGGTCAGCCGTAGGGCTGAACACCATCCGGTTCCATGATGCCCGGCGCGAGGCTATTACGCGCATGAGCAAGAAGCTATCGAACGTCTTGGAGCTTTCGGCTGTGAGCGGCCATAAGTCGCTCACCGTCCTGAAAGGATACTACCGGCCAGATGCTGCCGATCTGGCTAAAAAGTTGGATTAGAGCGAGGGCGTCCGGCCTTTTGCTTTTTCTGAATAACCTCTGGCGTCAGTGCCCATTTCCGCACCGTTTCAGGGTTCCACCGTGGGCGGCCAAGGCCCGGCACTTTCGGCGGAAGGCGCTCAGGTGCCGTGCTGGACAGCTTCTGTACAGTAGCCTCCTGATACTTGAGGTATCGAGCCAGATCCCGGCACGTCCACAGAGGCTCGATCTCTAGCGTATCACCCATCAACCCCTCCCCAGAACCGAGCAGACATTACGCTCTTTATGGAGCGCCTCAATTTCAGAACCTTGCCGATCAGGTTCTTGGCTACTTCCTCGGCGCGCATGTCATCACAAATTCCCACGCATAAATCCACGCACTCATTGCAGATAAACACGGTCGGGCCAGCAATGATCTTGCGCACCTCGTGCTGCGACTTTCCGCAGAAGCTGCAATATATGGTGTCTTTGCGATCAGAGCTCATTGCTCTACCCCTCCCAACGCATCGATGCTTGCGGGCGGTTCAGATACCCCGCACACAATCATCCCAATGGCATCATCGTCAGAAAGAGCGCCGCCTTTCCAGCAAAGAAGGGTGTTCTTCGCAGTTTCCATTCTGTTGTCAGGGATAGGGAACGGTACCACACGGGCTCTGGCCGCCGCGTCTGCTGCTGCGAGGACGGTCTCAGCGCAGGCGACCCACATGCTTTCCGTGGCAGTATCACTCTCAGAAAACAGGCGCTTCAGTTCTTTTGCGGCCGCCTCGATCCTCGGGTCAGTCATGCGATCCACTCCGGCCATTTGCTTTCGTCTTTGGCATAGTCTTCTGTGTATCCAAGAGGCAATTCATCGACACGGTCGGCAGAGATGCACTGGACAAGGGCATAAAATCCCTCTCCATCATTGGTCATCTCTGCGGCTTTATGGGTTTGGTTCGGTGTGTTTAACGCATCGTCTATTGCACCCCGAAGCCGGGTAAGGCCCTCTTTTGTACCTAGAATATGCGCGTCACCATGTTGCTCAGGCTGTGCGATGATATGCAAAATATCGTCGGTATCTTTCCAATCATACATCACCCCACCTCCCGCGCTGCGTCGATGGCTCGGATAAGATCAGCTTTGCGTGCTGATGGGTTGCGGCCAGAAACTTTTGGGTCAAAGCCGGGTATCCCATAATGCGTCCGAGATAATAGCCAATCCAGCCGCTCACTATCGCGCCCAATCTCCGCCCGGACGCGCTGTTCTGCGCGGCGTTCGGCTTCGAGGATCATGTCTTCGGCCTCGCGCAGATGGCCGTCATCATAATGCAGCGGGTAAGCCAGACGGACTGCCAGTTCTAATGCCTGCTCATCTCTCGTCCTCATGCCGCGTCTCCCAGGTTACGGATGGAGTGTGCAATATGGTGCGCGGTGTTGGTCGGTGAAAGTTCAGTGCCGCCCCAGCTTTCGCCTATATGTATGGCCTCTTGAGCGCACCTCTCCCGCTCCCCCGCCAGCATCTCGGTTAGCTGGGTGGGGGTGAGGATTGGAGAACAGTATTCCCAATTCAAAACCCAATCTGGTCCAGTGTAATAAGAGTGATTTCCTGATTTCCACGATTTCGATTGGGCATCCCATTTCACTGCGAGTAGTTCACCTAATCGCATAACCCAATGCCACCCACTCACATCAGGATTAGGAGGCACTCCGGGCCGCTCGGGGTTGGGCCAGTTGGTGGGGGTGGTCATAGTGTTAGGCATATGATGCTTCCTCCTCAAATGCCTGCTGCGGGGAGTATCCATCTTCCCAGTAGCAGACCCATGATTCATGGCCTGTGCTCTCGACATAATCTGTAGCACCCCATTCTTCTGCAAAGATTGCACTCAGATCAGAAAGCCATTTTTCAAAATTTATGCTCACGACTTCTCTCCTGCGCGGGTGTTCCATGCTTCAGTAGCCTCATATCCTGAATGGCAATCTGGTCCAGTTCCGCAGCAATTATTGCAGGTGACGTATCTCAGATTGCCATCAATAAGCTCAACATCATCGCTCCCACAGAACGGGCACAGTTTCAGTCCCTCGCTCATGCTGCCGGGCCTTTCAGGGCTTCTTCAATCACGTCCAATGCACCGCGCCTTGCCGTTACAGATGGCGCTTCTTTGAGGTATGACCGCACTGTTTCCAGATGATCCCGCAACCGCATATTCTCCGCCTGCGCAGCAGCAAGGGCGGCCTGGGCGTCGGATTGGCGGACAACCTTTATGCTGGCACCTTTTTTAATGTCTTTGTTTCGCCATGCGGCGACTTCTGGTTCCACTGCGTCATCGTGCCAGACTATCTGGGCACAGTATTCCAACTCCCCACCCGCAACAGGCGTGCCGATGGCGATGAGTCCGGGGGTTGGATCGCCTGTGTAGTGTCGGGAATAGAAGCAGGTTTTCTGAGCGTCACTCAGCGGCAACCGCACGACTACGGCTGTGGGTTTGGCGGTCATGCGGTTTCTCCCGGCAGGACTTCGCGGACGTGGATGGTGCGCTTAAGGCAAACCTGAAATTCCTGCGCCTTCTCTGGGCTGTCATAAACCACAAGATTCCCGCCGTGGTATTCATTAACCCAAAACTCTCGCGGCACAGGGACTTCGCGGGCGTTATGTATGTTTTCGATTTCTGTGCAGAATGGACGGCAAACGTATTTAGTACTCACGAACGCCCAACCCTTAACCACTGAGTGAACAGTGCAGGGTAAAACTTTGCTGTTACCCCACCCATATGGCCCCTCATGCTCCGGCGTGTACGGGCCGATGATTTCTAGTTTGGTTTTTTGGGTCATGCCTCTGCCATTTCTTCAACAGGGGTCTGCGCAACTTCAGCTTCCAGTTCGGCGCGCCGCTCTGCAATCATGTCCTGCACGGCAGACTGCACTTCTTCGCTGATTGCGCGGTCAGCCTCTTCGGCGCGCTTGATGGTTGTCTGCCAGCGGCCCCATTCTCCATCAACGGAGCGTAGGTCATCGCATTTGGCGAGGCGGTCACGGAAAAGCGCAATGTGGTCAACTGGTGGGCGAGCCTGCTCGACGCGCTGCGGCTGAGGGGTTACGTCAATCGTTTGAGGAGGAATGTCCTGGGCCTCTTCGCCAGAGATCAGACCCTTAAGCACATCAGGATAACCATCGCGGAGAGCAAAACCGCGCGCGCGCATCTGGAGCATCCGGCGCAAGTATTGCCGCCATGGTCCCTGCTTACCGAAGAGGTCTGCTTTCTTCGCATCCGCAACACTGAATTCAGAGGTAATTTCATCTCCATCTACGCGTTTAGTGATGCAGACAGCTTTGAAATTATCACCTTCACCCTCGAAGTATTCGCGCACCGAAGCGCATTTCCCTGAGCTGCGCACAAGCCCGAGCATTGCATCCCCCCAGATGCTCGGGCGTCCATTGATCACTGCGATGTTCTGGATTGCCTGCATTGGCGCAAGGCCAAGTTCAGACCCCATCTGGACAGCAATCATGATGTTTTCAGGCTTACCCTTGTAGTCTTTCGGCATAAGGTCTGACCCAGCAGCCATCTTTGCAAAGCCAACCAACTCCTGAAAGTTGGATGGCTGCAGGACCGGGCTGTGTGTCGTTAGGGAATTACTCATTTCAAATATCCTTCCTGGCGCTCACCCGTAACGTGGGAGCACCGCCATTTGTGAGGGTTGCGCCGGGCACCGGCCCGTTACGCACCAATTTGTTCAGTTCTGCCCGGTCCAGCTTGTCCGGCTGGGGTTTCCACAGTTCGGGCCGGGCTGCCTTGAGCGCCTTTTCGTCAGTGATATGTGCTGTCGAGGCCGGGCGCATCACAGTTGCTTTCCAGTTCGCAGATTCCAGACACACAACACCATCCGCCTGCATCTGGTTGGACAGCTCAGCCCGCAACAGATCCCGCGCATGCTTTGCACGCCGTTCGAGATTTTCCAGAACGCCGATCAATTCCAGAGCCTGCCCGTCTGTGTTCGCATCCGGCGCACGAATTGCCTTCATGCACTGGTTCACGCCGCTGATTTCCTGATGGAGATACTCGGCATAGGCACGATTGACAGCGGTTAAGATGGGGTCGCTCACGACATGAAATCCCAAAGATAGGGGATGTCGGACTTATCAGTGTCCGCAATGGCATTTGCCAAAGCCTGCACGCTCTCCGGCAGCCCCTCCAATTCCTTGGCGAAATACAGGTCACTCATGAGCTTCATGCCAAACTTGTGGCACTCCTTGAGCATGTCACTGAATTTCACCAGATCCGCTTCATCAGCCCGCGCATGCCGCTCCATTTCCGCGCAATACGGGACAGGTGCGGGCTCAAGATGCGGGTTAGGTGCAAGGCGCACCGTCAGAAACGGGCGTTCTAATGTCTCAGACATTTCAATTCTCCCTAAGGAAATCATCTGCCGCCAACACGGCCACGAAGCCCGGTCCGCAAACCGGGTGACGCGGGGGTGTCAGGGGGTTTCGCCACGGGCTTTGGCTAGGGCGGCGCGGGCCTGATCTGCAGACTCAAGACTAAACCCAAGCTCGCTTTCGGTATTTTCCATAAAGTTGAGGCACGACTTAAGCGCCTCATAAAGATCAGGAGCGGTGGCGATTAGGTGGGCATCTGGTGCCGCAATCCCACGGATTTGATACCGGTAAACGCTGGTGTCTTTTTTGGCAGCATCGATACCGACAATAGATTTGTCACCGACCTCAAATTGCAGGAGATCAGAGGCTTTTTTCATGCCACGGCCCTCAGGCTGAAAGCACGGCTGAGCGCCATTGAGGCCCCAACGCCGGAAGCTCATGACGTAGCGACGGCCTGAATGGTTTGTGGCGAGGTATATGTCCGGTGCTCCACCAGCACTACCAAACCAAGCCCACGGCCCCGGGGTGAATTTAGGTTCACCCATCACACCAACTCCCCAACCAGCTGACAAACCCCCAGCAGAAGATCGAGCAGGTCGCCCGTGATGCGTTCACCGGCATCAGTGAACATCAGCACAAACGCGATGCCGCCATAGACCAGCAGGCCCAGAAGCGCCTGCACAAAGGGGTTCTCGACGATCAGACCAGCGATGTAGCCTGCGTTGGTTTGGAGTGTTTTGTTGAGAGAGGGAGCATTCCGCTCAACCGTCTGTGTCATTGCCCTATTCCTCAATGCTGCTGCAAGCGTGTGGAGAGACGCGCCATACCTTTTGGCGTCACGAATACTTGCTGTGTGCTTATTTCTTCGCCCACTGTATTGGTATATGTGGCGTATTTTACTTCCACATATCCCGCGTCGATCTTGTCGGCATATGCGTGCCACTTGCCATTCTGCGCCCGGAAAATCCATTTTGTTTCCCGGAGCAGTTCGATCCCGCGCTTTGACCCGATATCGAGCGCCTTACCGACTTCTCGCAGGTTGGTGCGCCCAATGGAGTTTGCGAAGCGGTCGAAGCCTTCTGCCTTTGGGGTGAGGACTGCGATTTGCTCTTTGGCCTTTTCGTGATCTTCGTGAAGCAAAACAAATGCTTCGGCTATCTTTTGCTCACGGGTGAGGGGCTTCACGCTATGAAGTCCCTGCGTCACCAGCGCGTCAAAGGCGCGGATTACGGTGAGGTGGAAGTCAACATTGATCCACATAGCATAGGCGTAGACTAACTCTTTAGCGACATAAGTACCGCCATTCCGGCCCTCATTGGTAACTACCGACTTTCCGGTAGTTTCAGAATCAAGGCGTGAAGCCAGCTTCTGGGCATCAGTTGTAGCAAGCCAGTAGGACGGCCCGTCCTTTTTTGCTGCGCCAGCAGCCTTATGGCAGTCATTCAAGCAGAACCGGCCTTTAGCGTCCTGCCGGATCGTCGTCCCGAGAATTGAGAGTGTGGAGGTCATTGCCCATCCGCCTGTTGCGTTGTGATGGGTTCAACGTAAGAAATACTTACTTATTCGTCAAGCGAAAAAGAAAGAAAAACTTACGTTGATAGGTTTGCGCGCTTACATGTAAAGAACACAACAAGAACGGAAGCGAAGGAGAATCGCGCATGGCCGCCACTGAACGAATCATCTTCCAACCCTATGTCTGGAAAAAGGTCGGCAAGCGTACGGCGCTGGAGCCGGGAACGCCCGTTGCGTGCCGTGATGCCGAGGATGCGTTACGCAGGATTGAGAAGGTGAGGAATGGCCTGCTCAGCGTGGCAGGCGCTCAGGCTGTCCGTATGACCGTCGATGAAGAGGCGGGGGATTACGGAGAGCCTGAGGTATTGTGGTGTGCGGGCGAGGTGCCGGGGGGAGAATAACGGGAGTTGCCTACCCCCTTACTTTACGCCAAAAATCTTTTTGATCCGCTCTTTAGTGAAAAAGAGAGAGATCACAAGGAGTACGATCGGCGTAACGATATATGTAATATCACCATTACTCATCAATAAGCCCTCCCAGAACTAACGATGCCGCTTGATGCAGGCGGTATGATAGCAATACCCAAAATGGGCCGCCCACTAAATTAACATAAAGTGGCGATCGAGTGCCAGTTTTATAGTAGCCCGCGATAGTCGGGGTCACGACGCCGATGACGGCAACGGCAATCCCATTTAACCAGTTTGCGCGGAGTTTGGTTTGCTCATTGTGGATTAAGTTGCTCATTTAGTGGAATCACTTCCAAGCCCACTTGCCGATTACGCGACCATTGATACTGATCTCCTCAAGGGTCAGCTCATAAGACGAGTAGGCGGGATTGATGCTCATAATCCGTACACGCCTAGGTTCTTCCATGCCCGGAAGCAGTTCTAGCCGCTTAAGAACCAGCCCAAAGCCATCCCAAAGAACATAGATGCCGGGAGGCGATGGGGTGCGGTGAGCTGTATCAATCAGCACCCTGTCCCCCGCCTGATACTCAGGCTCCATGCTGTCACCAGCAACGCGAATAATAGCCAACTTATCCGGCTCTTCGGTGAAGGCGGATATATAGGTGCGGGGGATCTTCCAATGCTCAGCAGGCCGAAGTCCGTCTTCGGGTGAGCAGAGTTCTGGTATTGCCCCAGGGCCAGCCGACGTCACCACATCATATTCTGGGATCGTGACGTGAGAAGAGGGCGAATGGGTAATGGTGGGAACTACTGACCCCAAGCCCTTCTCGGCATGCAACGCCTCCCACGAAGTTCCCAAAAAAGCAGCGAGGTCCTTCAGTCGCTTTCCAGTTGGGTGCGTCTTGCCGGATAGCCACTGGCTTACCGCTTGAGACGAGATACCCAAGGCGTTTCCTATGTCGGTTGGGCCGACCCCAGCGGCGGCCATAGCGGCCTGAAGATTCTCTCTGAAAGACATTCTTTCTTTTTACCCTGCTTTCGCACGCCTCCATACGTAAGAAATACTTGCTTACCATGGAAGTATGGCTTACGTATCGAATATGGCTAGAAACCCCACAGGCAACAGGCCGCCCAGTGTACAGGCGGCAATCAATAAGGCGGGCAGCATGACGGCGCTCGCTGGTATTGTTGGCGTGACGCCCGCAGCCGTCCGGCAGTGGCGCACTATCCCAGTTCATCATGTAAGGGCAATCAGCAAAGCTCTTAAGCTGCCGCTGCGTGAACTGCTTCCCGAGCGCACCCCCGCCACACAGGAGGCGCGGTCGTGAGTGAGGAAAACCCTAAAAGAGTGATCGCTTACTCACTGACTGGCCCTGTCTATGCAGATGAGAGCATGTCTGACGAGGATGTAGCGCGCCTCAGAAAGAGTCTTTCAGGGCCTCTTTCAGCCAACCAATCCGACCCTCTGGCCGCACATCGGGAACGCGAGCGGCTTGCCAAGTTAGTGTGCCATGAACTTTTAAAGGTTCTGAAACCGGACGATTTCCATCAGTTTCAAGGATCGCAAAGCCAACGGTCACTTCCATCATTTGCTCGCTTGGGACTTCTTTTTCGTGAGCCTGCAAAGCGCGCTCGGACCAGCTTTCAAGGAAAAGTTTTTTCACATCGAATCTCCATGGTGGTTGTGGCGATTGCCATGGTGGTGGGGCTGCGGGCGCTGGTCAATCTGCGCTCGCAGCATACCCGTACGGATGGGGGTGTTCGTCAATGATCCGCCTCCACAGAACCAGCGGCAAGACTGCCCAGACTGAGGCGCGCGAGGCGCGTATGGCGTCCGCTGTGGCGATGTACCGTCGCGGGTTAACCCAGCAGCAAATCTGTGTGGAATTAGGCGTCAGCATTGAAACCGCCCGGCGATATCTTAAGGACAGCAAGGGGCGGTCTGCCCATAAGCAAGCAGCTAAGCCAAAACCCCGTATGTTCCGTCGCCACTGCCTGTGCTGCAACACGAAGATAGCGGTTGAAAGCCCGTATCTGCGTATGTGCAGCACGTGCCGGGGTAATGCGCGGAGCGCGATGCTATGACCCTCGCCAAAAAGACCGCCAACCCGCCCGCCGGGTTCAAGATTGCTTATTCCCGCACATCCGGCACCGGCGAATGGTCCGCATTTGGAATGCAGAGACTTTCTCCAATCCTCCTCGAGCAGGTTGCGGCACTCGATCCCGACGTGTGGGTCCAATACGGCAACCGCGAGGGCCGGGACGTTATTTATGTGAGGGCGAAATAGATGGCTGGCTCCGTCAATAAGGTAATTCTCGTGGGCAACCTGGGCAAAGACCCGGAAGTCCGCACCACGCAGAGCGGTCAGAAGATCGTTTCCTTCTCCGTTGCCACGAGCGACACATGGAATGACCGCGCCTCTGGTGAACGCCGGGAGCGCACGGAATGGCACCGCGTTGTGGTGTTCAATGACAAGCTCGGAGAGGTCGCAGAACGCTTCCTGCGCAAAGGCCGCAAGGTCTATCTGGAAGGCGCTTTGCAGACCCGCAAATGGGCCGACCAGTCCGGGCAGGAACGCTACACAACCGAAGTGATTGTTGAGCGGTTCCGGGGTGAACTTGTGCTCCTTGATAGCAAGGATGCGGGAGAGGGAGGCCAGACCCAGCAGGGCCAGCGCACCCAGAGCAGCAACCGCAGCCAGCAGAATAGCCAGCAGGCGGGCGGATGGGATGCGCCGAGCAATTCCGACCTCGACGACGAAATCCCGTTCTAAGCCACTCACCCAATGGCCCCGCATTCAACCTCTATTTCCGCGCCGACCAGCTTGAGCAGTTCTCTACGCTGCTCAACGGTCGCGTGCGGATGCATCCAGCGCCAGATCTTCGCTGTCCGGATCAGGGACTGCGCAAGATATGGCGTGTCTGTGTGCAAGTGGTCGGGTGCGGTGTCAGCAGTGTCCAGAGGTGAGAATGCGTTGGTGACATATTCTCCCCCGTATTCCACCGGTCCAAATTCAGTCTCCTTCTTCATGGTTTCTCCAGTCTCTCGTTCTCGCAAAACGGAGAATGGACAATGATGATGGAACTTTCTCGGGAAAATGTTTCCCGAAATGTCACCCCAATTCCCTCGAACGAAATCTGCGCAGAGGCCGTCAGTCAGGCCATGCAGGAGCGTTACGGGGATCTTCGCAATGCCGCCAAACGGGTGTCACGCGCACGCGGCTGGTCGGTGAAGGCTTTCAAAAATTGGCTCTACGGCACCAATGCGCCACGCATGCAGGATCTTATCGTCCTGATGGCGGATTGCCCTGAGCTGGAACAGAGGGTCGGCCAGATGGTCGAAGAAACAAGGAAATGCCTACAGCAATCCAAACTCTGAAATGGCGTGGCTTCGGTTTTGACCGCGGGGACGGTTTTTTTGAAATCCGCGTGGGGCTAATTGGCTTTGCTTTCCTGCGGCAAAACGTATGGCAGTCAATGCGCAGTGAGCGTGAAGCTTTGTCACGGCTGGAGCAGGAAAATGGAAAGCTCCGAGCTGCCCTGCAGGATCGTGAAGATCGACTGCGCGCTGTGATTATTGTGGCGTGCCCGGAAAACAATGTTGATGTTATCGAGTCAGCGAAATGACCCGCCGCAACACCCTAACCGATGGCGAGAGATTGGGATTTGTCAGGCGGTGGCTTGACACTTTTCAGTCTGAGGCGGCAGCGGCCCGGTCAATCGGCATGAAGCGTCAGCAGCTCAACGAGATGACCAACGGCGAAAAGCCATTTTCAGACCGCGTGCTTAATGCGGCCGGAATCAAAGTGGTCCGGCCTCCTGCCGAATATTATCTGATGGATGAAATCTGATGCCTTTCCCGAAAAACCATGACGACGAAAACAACCAGTTTCCCGGAAGCGACGACGCAGCAGTGGGTGGCATAGCGGCTGACCGGCTGCGGTCGATTATTGAGCGCGTCGAACGGCTGGAAGAGGAGCGTAAGGCTCTGTCTGGCGATATCAAGGATATCATGACCGAGGCAAATAGCGCCGGGTTTAATGTAAAAGTTATCCGCCAGATCATCCGCTTGCGCAAGCAGGAGCCAGCAGACGTGGAAGAACAGGAAACTCTGCTCGACATCTACCGCCGCGCAATTGGGATGTGACAGATGGCCCAGAACGAAGAGGACCGCCTCCATACCCACATCTGGAAGGCCCTGCAATTCCTCCTGCCGGACGACGCCGTAGCATGGAGCACGGAGAACCGACAGATGGGGCCGCGTGAAGGTATGCGCCGGAAGATGCGCGGGTGTGTGCCTGGTGTTCCGGATATGGAAATCCACTACCGGGGCCGCACGTTTCTGGTGGAGATCAAGACGCCAAAAGGCACTGTCTCCAAGATCCAGAAAGACATGCACCGACGCCTTAAGGGCGCGGGCATACCCGTGGCCGTCTGCCGCTCTCTGGAGGATGTTATGTATTTTCTGGAGACGCATGACGTGCCGTTGAAGGGCGTGGTGATGGCATGAGAGCGTCAGGATACGAACGCCACGCAGACGACTGGTATGTCGAGCCTGCGTGGTGCGTGGATGCGCTTGTGCAGGTCGAGCGGCCATTCATTGGAGCAGTTCTGGACCCGTGCTGCGGGGGAGGCAACATCGTCACCCGCCTGCGCGCCAACGGCGTTCATGCGCAGGGGGCCGACATTCGGGACCGGGCAGACGGCCAGTTCTCAGTGATGGGGTATGCGCAATCTCTGTTCGATGCGAGGCCCGATAGTGTGGTGAGCAACCCACCCTATGGGCTGGCGCAGGACTTCGTTGATTCCTGTCTGACCACAACCACTGATCGCGTGTGCGTTTTACTGCGGCTGGCGTTCCTGGAAGGACAAAAGCGCCGGGAATGGCTGATGCGCTCTTCCTTGGCGCGGGTCTGGGTGTGCAGCAAACGTGTTTCCATGCCACCGGGCGGAACGGATGTGGCCGCCAAAGGCGGATCAATCGCCTATGCGTGGTTTGTTTTTGAGCGGGGATACAAAGGGGAACCGTCTCTGGGTTGGCTTCCGGATGTGGAGAAAGCGTCGTGAAAATCAACAAATTTCCGCACCGCACAGAGTACCCAACCCTGCGCGAACCTGCTAAAACGACGAAAGCCGCCGGTGCGCTAACACCGGGCGGCTTTCTGACCAATGCTTGAAAGGGACTCAAGGAATGGCTGAAAGTTTCTGTACCATGCCTGATCCGCTAACGCCAGCCGATTGCGATTTGCGCGGCTATGACTTTATGCCTTTTTATGGGGTGAGGTATTTCCGATCATCCAGTTACATGCAGGCCGCCGCCCGCAACCCGCGCGCTGGGCTGGCTGCAATGAAACTATGGTGGGAGGCTTGGTCACAAGTCCCGTGCGGCAGCTTGCCCGATGACGACATTGAGCTTGGCATGCTCGCCGACTTTGGGACGGATCACCGCGCATGGGCCAAGGCGAAAGAAATAGCCCTGCGCGGCTTTGTAAAATGCTCAGACGGACGCCTCTATCACAAAGAGCTTTGCGAGATTGCTCTCGATAAATTCGATCTGCGCCTCAAATCAGATGAAAAGCGGGAGTCCGACCGCGAACGCCTCAAAGCATGGCGCGCGAAACAGAAAAACACCGGTAATCAGCCAAATATCGAAACCAAATCTGAAACGGATAATGAAACGCAGACTGAAACAGTTTCTGAAACACCCGGTGAAACAGATAACGAAACGCGTTTCGTCGCAGGTAAGAGAGTAGAGAGTAGAGATATATCCTCACTTCGTTCGGATGTAGGTTGTAACGCGCCCGACGCGCCACCCGAAAAGCCGATGGAGGACCGCTGGCAGGAATTGGGGGAGGAAGTCATTGCCGCAGCTGGCACAGACCCGTCCCGCAGCATGGTCCAGACCGGCGGCGTGCGTCAGTGGCTCGCGGACGCCAGGGCTGTGGGCTACGGCTATGACGGGGCACGGGATATCATCCTCGGCGTGGTGCGTGAAAAGGCCAAATACGGCGGACGAGGCAAGCCCCCGGCATGGTTCGATAAGCCGGTGAGTGACGCCATTCGCACCGGGACCATCAGCGCCAGTGGCATTCAGCGAGAACCTGCGCAGAAACCGAAATCTCGGTACCAGCAGTCAGTCGAAATATGGGACAACGTGCCCGACATCGAGGGGGTGTGACATGACCGCCATTGCAAAAATCCGCCAGAACGCCGTAGCTCAGGCTGCCGCGCATCCGGTCCTTTCGCCCGATCTTGCTGCTATGGCTGATGCTGTGAGGCAGGGCGTCCCGATGCTTGCCCGAGACCTAACCCCGGAGCGTGTCGCTGAAGCCCGTGGCGTTGTGGCTCTGGCCGAAACTGACGGGCCAGCTCCGGAAATGCTGATTGCCGCTTGGCTGAAAAAGCTGACCGCGCTTGTCGTCAATCCGCCGGCGGACGCAACCGAGAGCGCCAACAAGACCCGCGCCATTTGCGAAATCTGCGGGGATTTCCCGGCAGGCGTTTGGACGCCAGAGACCCGCAAGGCATGGGCAACCCAGGGTCCGCAAGGCAAGTTCTGGCCAGCCCCAGCCGAACTCTACGCCCACCTGCTGCCCTACGCCGAGCGGCTACGTCGGAACGTGGAAGGGTGCCGCAAAATCGTTCGGTTGGCTGAGCGGGCAGGGAAGCGGGACGAGGGCGTGAGCGAAGAAGAGCGCGCCGCTGTTGTCGCGAAAATGGCCGCATGGCGCGCGCAGCACCCGGACGCAGAACCGGAGCGCAGGCGGCCCGAGGTCAAGATGCCGAGCGTGTCGGAGCGGATTGCGGAATACCGTAGGCAGATCAAGGCTGATCCGACCGCAGCGGAATGGCTCTTGCCGATGATCAAGAGCCTACAGGATCAGATTATACCCAAAAATCAACACAGCGCGCCACACAGCGCAATGAAACCAATCTCGGCATACGTGGGTGCCGGAAATCACCAGCGGGCAATGTAGGGGGATTTAGGGGTATGTTCGAGAAAGTTGGAACTAATGAGTGGGAAGAGGTGCCTTGGGACGAATGGCAGGACCCGTTTAAACCTCTGGCGCCGGTCGCAGGGAGCGTGACCATCCACGAGCCAGAGCCCGGCCTGATGGATGAGGAGATCCTGCCGCTTGAAGCTGACTGGTTCAGGGGGCCGAAATAAAACACCTAGAATAGAGCGGGGAGTACAGAAAGGCCTGTACTTTTGGCGATGGGGATGATTATTTATGCGTTTATTAATTCAAAAATTCATGAATGCAAAAATGCTCCTGCCCCACGAACACAGAGCGCACCCTGATGGAACCGTAACGCGATGGGTGAGCATTGACGGAGTTCCAACAAAATTGCGTGGCAATCTCACTGTGGATGGCAAGAAGTTCGCGCCTACACGACGTCCTGACTTGCCGCTCTACGTTGAAGGAGTTGAGGCCATTGCCGATGACCATTGAACCCACCGACTGCCGCCACCCCAATAACGCTGGGGTTTACGCGCCGCCGAGGAATTGGGCGGTGGCTTGTGCGGCTACTCAGGCCAAGCATGGGGTGCCGTTGACTGAGGCGCAGAAGGTGGCGGTGAGGGAGGCGAGGAAATGAGCATGCCCAGTCGTCACGTCAAACAGATTCTCGCAACCGTCAAAAAGCGTGGGCGGGTCGCGCAGATCACGAATGGTGGTCACGTCAAATGGCGGCATGACAGCGGCGCTTTTCTGTTTGGATCAGCGACGCCGGGTGACCGTCGGGCAGCGCGCAACCTTATGGCGCAAATGCGGAGAGTGGAGGCGGGTTGTGCGGCACAATAAAAATCAGATGGCAGTGGCGCTATTAAGCTGCGGCGTGGTGGCAACCTTGGTTGCCAGTGCTTTGACTGTGCTATCTGCGATGCGGATGTATGCTGAGGTGAATAAGCAGAAAATGTCTGGCGTGTAGTGATATGGAAACAGCTATTAGGCCAGAAAATCTAACTCAGCAATATCTCGTTACTCATATACCACCTGACGGAACTCTGACGAAAACCAAGGTGATAGGCCCCGCAGGCGCTGCCGATATGATCCGGCAATATTTCTTTGATATTGGCTCACTTTCAGTGAAGGTAGATAAGGTCAGCCCATGAAAAAGCCGCGCACTTATGTGCAGCGCGAAATCCGCGTTGCTGACAATAACGGGCCGACGCCGGAGCGGGCCGCAAAGCCTGATTACGACACTGTCGCCGAAGGGAAAAAGACAGTTCGTCGCAAACGGAGCATCTTGGCTACTCTTGAGCGTTCTGGCCGCATTGACGGTTCAGTCGTGACTATCGCGAACCGCTGGTATCATGATTATGTTTTTTCCCAGTCTGGCATTCTGGAGATCGATGCAGAGCTCCCGGAAGGCTATGTGAAGGGCGATGTGCATACATTTGCCATCGCACGCGGAAAGGCCGGAGAACGCATTTCTCTTGTGCGGTCCATGCTGACGGAAAACGAGCATCGCTGGCTGATTTTCTTGCTTGTGCGTGAGTTTTCGATGTCAGAGTTGGGGGCGAGTTTGTGGCCGGAATTGTGCCGAACCCAGCAGATAGCGCGATGTGAGAAGCAAGCTGAGATCGTTCTCAAAAAGCTAGCCAACGCATACCCGGCAGCCCAAAAAGCACAGGTTGATGCGCCTCCACGTTCGACATTTCCTCAACGCAAGAAAATTGCCCTTGACTATATGCAACATAAAATCCAAGATTACTCAAAATCGCATACTTACGCTTAAGCCGCCATAGAGCGGCTTTTTCTTTATCCTGAAATCCTGATGTCTCTCCAACGCGG
The DNA here is from genome assembly GCF_018811985.1 of Acetobacter sp. P5B1. Taxonomy (NCBI): domain Bacteria; kingdom Pseudomonadati; phylum Pseudomonadota; class Alphaproteobacteria; order Acetobacterales; family Acetobacteraceae; genus Acetobacter; species Acetobacter sp. P5B1. The sequence goes on from NZ_JACRVS010000021.1 coordinate 21,753, forward strand.
CCACGTCGTGCAGTTTGCGCGCTATCGTGCTGTGTGCGTTGAGGTGAGGGGAAGGAAAGCTTTCGTCTGCAAAGTTATCCAGCCGGATGATTTGTGGCATCGGGCAGATTTGCCGCTTGATTGGTTGGATTGCCTGATGGGTGGACTGACGACTTCGCTGCGTATTCGGTGTTGGCCGCATACGGTTCGCAACCATGGTTTGCAGGTTGTTGGCGAGGTCTCTCCGGCCTGTATGGAGCGGGTTGACCTGATGATTGAAAAAGAACGCGGCATCCGGGCGCTTGAGGAAAAGTGGCGGGATATTGGGTTGAATTAGGAGGGTGAATGGCTGGGCGAAAGGGTCCGTCAAAGCCTCGGCGTGTTACAAATGTTACAGACCCTACGCGCGATGTGCGCGATATCTTTATCGAGCATTTGCGGCTGACAGGGAATGTATCCGCGTCAGCGCGGCACGCAGGGGTGAGCCGCACCACTGTGCATCGGTGGCGTGCAGTTGAGCCAGACTTCGCTGAGCGTTGGGATGATGCTGAAGAGGAGGGCATAGATGCCCTTGAGCAAGAAGCGCGACGGCGGGCGACAGAGGGCGATGAAGAATACGTCGTTTCAATGGGGCAGTTGGTGAAGGACCCGGAGACGGGCGCCTTTCTAACGACGCGAAAGAGGTCAGACGGCCTCATGACGTTGTTACTTAAAGCTCATCGACCCGAAAAATACCGAGAGCGGCACGAAGTTAAAAATACGGGCAATATCTCGATCAATATCACGCAGGACGATGACAATCTCTGATGGTTGCCACGCTAAACCCCAAGCAGGCCGAGGCGAATAGGCTGCTGGGGAGTGCGGCTACGCATATTCTGCTCCGGGGTGGTTCGCGGTCCGGCAAAACGTTTTTACTGCTCCGAGCAGTTGCGATCCGTGCCATGAAAGCGCCTGGAACCCGACACGGCGTTTTCCGGCATCGCTTTAATGCGCTCAAGCACACGATCATTGGCGACACGTTCCCCAAGGTTATGCGTCTGTGTTTCCCGGATGTCCCGTATGCACTCAACCGGACGGACTGGTTCGTAACTCTCCCAAATGGTTCGGAAATACTGTTCCATGGGCTGGATAGTTCAGACCGGACAGAAAAAATTCTCGGTTTGGAATTCGCCACCGTTTACATGAACGAGGCGTCCCAGATCAGTTATGCCGCGCGCAATATGCTTATTACGCGACTGGCGCAAAAATCGCCGCTTGCGCTGAAAGAGTATATCGACGCCAACCCGCCGACCACGTCGCACTGGCTATATAGCCTGTTTGAAAAAAAGGTTGAGCCAAAGTCTGGAGAGCCTCTGAAGGATCCAGAGTCCTACCAGACGATGCAGATCAACCCGGACGCAAACCGGGAGAACCTGTCGCCGGAATATCTTGCTCAGCTTGAGGCGCTACCGGAAAAAGAACGGCAGCGTTTTCTTTTTGGCAATTACCAGGCGGCCATTGATGGCGCGCTCTGGTCGCTGGATCGTATCAAGCGGGCTGCACCCGTTGGTGACGCCAGCCGGGCTGCCGTCGTTGCTCAGATGCGACGCATTGTTGTGGCTGTTGACCCTTCGGGTTGCGCAGGGCCGGAAGACACCAGATCGGATGAAATCGGCATTTCTGTTTGCGGGGTCGATGGCGACAAGAACGGACATGTTCTGGCGGACCTAACTTTGCGGGCTGGGCCGGCAGGATGGGCAAAAACGGCCATTGACGCGCTGGACCTGTGGCATGCTGACCGTATCATTGCTGAGCGTAATTTTGGCGGCGCAATGGTGGAGGCCACGATCACGGCGGCTCGGGCTACGGCCCCAGTCAAATTGGTCACGGCCTCTCGTGGCAAATACGTCCGGGCCGAGCCGATCGCGGCTCTCTATGAGCAGGGGCGAGTGACGCACCACGGCAGATTCCCGGATCTTGAGGACCAGATGTGCCAGTTTTCGGCGGCTGGGTTCCAGGGTTCGAAATCTCCGGACCGGGCGGACGCGATGGTCTGGGCGCTGACGGAATTGATGTTGGAGGAAGCGCCCCAACCGGCCCGCATGGTCCGCACAACATTCAACCTAGGCCGCTAAATGGACTGGCAGGAACTCAAAAAAAACATCCCAGTTACGGATAGCCTGCCGGAGCGTACGAAAGAGCTTCTTCGACTGGCTGCTGTGCGTGACGGTCGGCAGTATGACGGCATTCAGTATGGGTTCAGCACAGAGTATGTGGCTGGGAATTACATTCCCCTCAGCCAGCGCCGCCCATCCGTGCAGACAAACCTCTGCCGGGTGGTTGTTGAGGATGCTGCTGCGCTGCTGTTTGGTGAGAGCCATTGGCCGACGATCAAGGCGGGAAATGAGGGCACATCAACCGGCCTGACTTCGATCACGTCACACGCGCATATTCCGTCCGTTATGATGGAGGCTGCGATCAAAGGTTCCGTCGGCTCTGTTGCTCTTCTGGTCGAGGCCGTTGATAACGAGATCCAGATTAGCACGCTGGAGAGCGCCTACCTGACGCCGGTCTGGTCTGCCTCTGGTCGGCTGGAGAGCGTCACGCAGCAGTACCAGATTGCTGGCGCGGATGCAGCTGCGATGGGCATCTCTGTGCCTTCCGAAAATTACCGTGCTTCGTATTGGTATCGTCGGGAGTGGACGACGACGGAGTGCCGCGTCTATGCGCCGTGGCTCGTGTCTGACACCGATCATCGCCCGTCCGTGTCAGCCGATCTGACGCCAGCGCCGCACGGCCTTGGGTTTGTGCCAATCGTGTGGGTTCGCAACCTTGCACCACCTGCTCGTGATCCTGACGGTGAATGCACCTTCGAGCGGGCAATCTCGACCGTGATTGAGGGGGATTATCTGCTCTCGCAATCCGGACGCGGGCTGAAATACTACTCTGATCCCAAGCTGGTTCTTAAGGCGGGCGGTGGCGATCCAGCGGGGGGAGAAGAAGCACCAGCCTCACAAGGTGGGGCAGCGAATGCCATTGTCGTCCCGCCTGACGGTGACGCCAAAATGCTGGAGATTAACGGCAACGCTGCCAGTTCCGTGCTTGAGCAGTGGCGAGAATTGCGGGCGATCGTGCTGGAGCAGCTGCACGGCAACCGGGCGCACTCCGACAAAATCTCTTCCGGCCAGTCGGGCCGGGCAATGGAGATGATGTGTCAGTCTCTGGTGTGGCTGGCAGACCGTCTGCGGCTTTGCTACGGCGAGGGCGCGTTGCTGTCGCTCTATCGCATGATCTGCGATTTTTCGATTGCGCTGGACGGCGGGATCAAGGTTGGCGGCGAAAGCGTCGTGCTGGATGCGTCTGGCTTAGCTCTTGAGTGGCCCCCGTATTTTCCGCCGACCGATGGAGAACTGCTCCAGTTGGCGCAGGGCCTCGTGACTGCCGTGCATGCGGGCATCCTGTCCAACGAGACGGCATGCAGCCTGTTCGCCAGCAAAATTGGCGGCGCAGATCCGGCAACGGAATGGGCGCGCGTGCAGGTGGATCTTGTAAACGCAAACCTTCAGGCAGCCCGCAAAAGAGACGCTGACCTTGCGAAAGGCGACCGCTCTGCGGCTGCGGCGGGGCGCACACAAACGCATCAGGTCACAGCCTGACGCACCCGGCTGATGCCGGTCAACATCCATAAAATTGCGAGAGAAAATGGCAGAAAATACCAATCCGGCTGATGCTGGCATTGACCCGAACACCGTGCGCGAACTCCAGCGGGCAAGGGCGGATCTGGTTTCCGTTCGAGAGGAACTGAAGCGTGCCCGCGAAGATGGGGACGCGATCCGCTCTGAGCGTGACGCGGCCATCAAGGCCCGCGATGGTTTCAAGGGGCAACTCGCCCAGCAGAAGGGCGATTTTGAAGCCAAGTTGACCGAAGCGCAGAAAGCGACCGAGACAGCGCAGAGTGAGGCAAGCGCCGCTCTGGAGCAGTCAAAAGCGCAGGCCGACGCAGCTGTTATCCGGGCTGAGGCCAAAGCAGCCGCAACACGGCTGGGTGCAGTCGCTCCCGAAGATGTCGTCAAGCTACTCGATCTGTCCACCGTCAAAATGGGCGAAGATGGGCAGATTGAGGGGTTGGACGATGTGATGGCCGCCGCTAAAGAGGCGCGCGGGTATCTGTTTACGGTTCCGGCCAAGCCCGGCACCGCGACCGGCACGACCGCCGCGCCGAACGCACCCAATCCGGGTAAGCCGGTTCCGTTTGATGCTCGTAAGGCCACACCCGAAGAGACTGCGGCAAAAGCCCGCGAACTCGGGATCAACCCGAAATTCCTGACCTCCTGATCGACCGCTGATGTGGTCCCGCTCGGCGGCTGATGCTGCGAGCGCTGTGTAATAATCCGCAAGTAGTGAGATAAAAAATGGCGATTGCCGATTTCCCCGCAGCACTCCAGCCCGTCATTCAGAACGGTTTTCTGGCTCGTGCTTTTGAAGCCAGCCTTGAATCCAAGCTGGGTTTCCGCTCCATTGCCGACCGCATGGGGTTCCCCGCCCGTATTGGTCAGACGATCACTGACACCCGGCGCGGCCTGCTGGCCCCCGTCGAAACACCGCTGAACCCGGCCAGCAACACCAATTTCGATAACGGCCTGACGCCGGGCGACTGGTCAGTTGAACAGTACACCCTCGAAATTGCGCAGTATGGCAACACTATGGACCTCAACCAGGTCACTGAGGGCGTAGGTATTGCCAACCAGTTTGTGCAGAATGCGCAGGTGCTGGGCATCAATGCCCGCCAGTCCCTTGACCGTCTGGCCCGTAACGCTCTGTTTGGGGGTGCTATTGGCGGCGTTGGCGGATATCTGGGCGGCAACACCCGCGTGACCACGGCGCTGGGCGCTGATGGGACCACCGTGCAGGTTGACGACATTCGCGGTTTCCAGCGCCTCATGACTGCCGAAGGGCAGGTTGTGCCGGTCTCCGCGTCTTCCGGTATGACAGTTACCGTCGGCGCAGGCTCTTACACGCTCACCGGCGTGTCTGCCGATGCAGCCAACACCAGCAAGGCACCGGGCGGCATTTCCGGCACGCTGACGTTCTCTGGCAATGTCGCCGCTGCGAACGCCACGGAAAATGCCGCCGTTGTGGCCGCAACCGCCCCACTGGTTCTGCGCCCGAATGGCCGCGCCACGACCGCCGGGCTGTTGGCGTCTGGCTCCAAGGACGCCAACGGCACGGTTGTGACAGGCGACTACCTGACAATCGATACGATGTTGGGCGCCGTTGCTGCCCTGCGTAACAACAATGTCCCGACGATTGACGGTTGCTACAACTGCTTCCTGGACAACTCCCAGCTTCTGGGGCTGTTCCGCGATCCGGACTTTAAACTGCTGTATCGCGGCCAGTATGGCTCGGATGAATACCGCACCGGTCAGGTTTTTGAGCTGCTAGGCATCCGGTTCATCCCGACCACGGAAGCGCCGCAGCAGGCGTCTCTGGGGCAGGGGCAGATCCACCGCGCCATCATCTGTGGCTCCGGCGCGCTGATTGAGGGTGATTATGCCAACATGGCGCAGGCATATACCAACCTGCCGGGCGAGGTTGAACATATTGACGACGTGCTGATGGTCACGCGCCCGCCGCTGGATCGTCTGAGCCAGATTATTGCGCAGTCCTGGTCATGGATTGGCGGGTTTGCTCTGCCAACCGACCTGACCGCCAACACGACGGTCATTCCCACAGCGACCAACAGCTACCTCAAGCGCGGGGTAGTGATCGAGAGCTTGGGCGCAACCTCGCTTGGTGCTGCCGCCTGATGAGGCGCGCGCGCAGGGGGGCGGCTGAACAGGCCGACCCACCTGTGCAGGCCGAGAGTGATGCCGCGCCTGTGCAGGCCGTGAGGCTGGCGTATCCGTTTGGATTTATCGAGACGGAATATAACCGTGGACGGTTTGAGTGGGTGGCGGGCGAGGTTGTACGCAACCCTGCGGAAATTGCCCTTTTGCGCTCCCACGGAGCGCCGCTGGAGCCTGTGTAATGGCAGATGCAACCGATCCCCTGACAGATGACGAGCTGGTCACGGTTCGGCGTTTTATGGGGTTTCCGGCGATGGGTGGGATCAACAGCAGCCAGCAGTCATGGCGGTTTTTCAAAGTCTATGGCTTTAACGAGTGGCGGCTGAGAAACCTTGCGGACGCAGAAGTCGCTCAGGTGCGGCAATACGTCAAAGATATTGCCGCGCTGGAAACGGCCATCCTGACAGCCAGCGACAACCTGGACACAGACAAGGCTGCCGTCTGGACCCACAACAAAAACGAGGTGCAGGACCGGATGGGCCTGTTTAACCGGTGGCGTCGGCAGCTTTGCCAGTTTCTTGGCGTCCCGCCCGGCCCCGGCCTGCGCACAGACAGCCGCATTGTGATCTGAGGACAAATGAGCATCGCAAGAATTCCGCCCCAGACGTGGGCGCGTATTGAGAACGGTTTTGTGGTCGAGATCCGCACCGTTGAGGCTGGCAAACCTGCGCCGTGGGATAATGCCCGCGCCATCCGCGTGACCGGTGTTCCGTGCGAGATTGGGTTTGCCGCTGATCGGCACGGCAATGTTGCGCCGCGCGCTGGCCGGTATCCACTGCGCGAGGGGGAGGCCGCCTACTGTGCGCCGTGCGGCGTGCCTGCTGAGCCGTCCGGCTCCGTGGCTATCGCGCTGGCCGCCGCAAACGTGCATCCGGAAGAGGACGCAGAAAAGCTGGCAGCTGAACACGATCAGGAGGATGCGAGTGATGGCTAAACCTGCAGCACGTCCAACCAGCATGGACGCATACCTGCGATCCAAGCAGGACAAGACAGAAGACCGGTTTATGTCCAGCCTGACCGGCATGACGATGCGTGATTTCAAAAAGACCCCGCAGGCTCGAGCTATTGACCGGGATGTGGTTGCCCTCAATCAGAGGCAGGTAAAGCGGAAATAATGGATCAGGCGCGCCTACAATCCAAAGTCGCCAAAGGTTATGCCAAGGCCGCACAGAGGCTCGGCGCGCTGACCACGCAATACCGCCCGGCGGCCCGAACCGCCCCAATGGCAACGGCGCACGCAACGCTGATGGCGGATTTTGCGTCTGATGCGGCGTTCACGTTCCAAAAGCCCCCGCTGTGGGGAAAGCCGACGGTTTACGGCCTGCTGGACACAACAGATGTGCTGGCCGGTGATATTCTGGCCGCGCCTATGGGCACGTATTTTGTGGCGCGGTTTGAACCATATCGGCCTGTCATTTGCATCCTGACAGATCGCGTAATCAGCTTTTCCGCCACCGCTCAAAGTGGTTCGGGCATAACGGGAGACGGATCAGCTGGAACCTGCTCTCTGGCAGGTTATCAGGACGGATACGGCGGCCAAACAGATGACAGCGGTGCTGTCACGGTTGAGGCTTCGGGATGGCCGGCCAGCATCTTGCGTCGGGGCGTAGGCTCCAAGATGGATACCGGGCTGCCTGGCGCGCTTGGTCAGGCCCAATTCGATGTGCTGTGCCCTATCATCCCCGGCTTCGTGCCAAAGGCCTACATGCAGATCGAAGATGATTTAGGCGTGTCTTACACGGTGGATGCTGCTGAGGTTTCGCAATATGGGAGCCGCCTTATTGTGTCGGTTAATCAAATCTGATGGCAGACATTGGCACTATCTCGCGGGCCTTGGCTTACAGCATTGCGCAGATCCTCTATCCGTCTGGTATCGGTGCCGGGACATCACCGCTGACAGGGCGCCGAACCATTGTCAGGCGCGGGTGGATCACCAATGCCGACTATACCGGACCGTGCGGCCTAAGGTCAGGCGTCGATTATGTAACGGTCACGTCATATGGCTCCGCGTACCGGCAAATTGCCGAGCCTCTGGGATGGCCATGGAGAGAAGGCGCGGTTAGTGCTTGCTCTGTCAGCGTTGAGGCAGCTGGCAATCAGGCAACAGTCAGTATTCCAGAAGGGGTGTCGCCAAGTGGACTTGTTGGCCTGAGGATTACTCCTGACAGATCCGGTCTACTCCCGGCGAACATGTGCGTTTCATATGCCGTGCAGTCGGACGACACGCCTGAATTGATTGCGCAGTCTCTGGCTGGTCTGATCGATGGTGCATATACGTCTGGGCCCACGGTGATTGTCCCGAATGCTACGCTCATTAAGGCAGCAACGGCTGGGTATGGCCAGATCACACGAACAACCCGGCGACAGGAGCAGTTATTTCTGGTCTCCCTCTGGTCCAGCAATGGCAACGCTCGTGATAATTTAGGAAGCGCTCTGGACGCGGCGCTATCTGCCCAATCGTGGCTTGCTACGCTCGACGGCCAGAATGCACTGCTGACTTTTGCTGGCAGCAATGACGTGGACAGCGCGCAGATGCAGAGCCTTTATAGGCGTGACTTCCGCTTCAAAATCACCTTTGACACCATCAATACCCAGACTGCGGCACAGATGATGTTTGGGGTCGGCTTGTCGCATGCAGCAACACAGATTGGCGTAGCACTTCATCCCTTTGGGGATACCCCGGGTAATGCTGGCGCGCTGAGCTCTGACGAACAGGGGACGTTTTACAAAGACGCCGCCGGGAACCTCGTGTTTGCGGTGGAGCAGCCCTACGAAGGGTTGATGCTCAATCAGGCTGGCGATGTGGTTCTGCAGGACACCGCCACCAATCTAGCCGGGCAACCGGCCTAACCAGCGAGACAATATGACAGACACACAGGACGGCGCGCCCGCTACGGCAGGCGTGAAGGCCGCTGTTGTGCCTGCTGCGACTGTTCCGGGCGGACCGCTTTATCGCGTGATCCGGCCCGGCCACGGTTACAGTGTCGGCGCAACCATTTCGGATCAGTCTGAAATCAAAAAGCAAGGTGCAGCCATTCGGCTTTTCGCTGTGCCTGTTGGGAGCGTATAATGGCGAAAATTTATCAGGCGGGCGCGCTGAACACGACATCCCTCACGGTGCCGAATGTTTACGTGCAGATTCAGCAGCTGGTGACACTCCTGAATGGCGTTTCGTCCAGTCGTGTTGGTGTTGTCGGGACTGCCTCATGGGGGCCGGTGAATGCACCGGTCGTGATTGGGGGTATGCCAGATTATCAGGCTGCATTTGGCACAAAGCAGGCGCTTGCCAGTGACATGGGCGTGAACGTCAATATCGCTGTGTATCAGGGCGCGTCGGATTTCCGGTGCGTGCGTGTGACAGATGGCACAGATAAGGCCGCTACCGGCATGCTGTCAGGTGCCACACTTACGGCGGTCTGCACGGGCACTTCCGGCAATACGATCTCTGCGAAACTGACGCAGGGAGCGATCAACTCGGCCATCTGGACACTGACAGTTAGTCATAGCCTGCTTGGCACCGGCTCCTATCAGGGGACGACCTGGGCAGAGATTGCCGCCGCAGCAGTATCCGACACCTCGGCTCTTGTTGTCGTTTCGGGCGGAACAGCCATCACAGCAGGGAGCGTTACTCTCGCAGGGGGCGCTGATGGCGGAACGCCTTCCACTTCCGCATTTATCGGCTCTGATGGCACCACCCGCACAGGCCTTTACGCTCTGCGCAATCAGGGTTGTGCCATCGGCCTTCTGTGTGGCCTGTCTGACACCTCCTCATTCTCTGCCCAGATTGATTTTGGGTTGGGTGAGGGGCTTTACATGGTCTCAGCGCTGCCGTCCGGCACCAGCGTGTCCGCCGCAGCTTCTGCGCTGACTGGGGCGGGTGCCGATAGCTACGCGATGAAGGTCATGCATGGTGACTGGCTATGGTGGGATGATGACACCAACGGCAATATGCTGGTTTCTCCTGCAGCGTTTGCCGCTGGCAAGCTGGCCGGGCTTTCTCCTGAGCAGTCCACGCTGAATAAGCAGCTCTATGGGGTCATCGGCAGCCAGAAAGCGGGCCTGACCAGTTCCGGCACGTTGGCGTCCTACTCGGATGCTGAGCTGACGGCGCTGTTTGACGCTGGTATTGACGTGATCTGCTACCCCGCTCCCGGCGGTGAGTATTGGGCCGTGCGCGGCGGCATCAACTGCTCCACCTCAGCTGCGGTCAACGGCGACAATTATACGCGCCTGACCAACTATCTGGCCGAAACGTTCGCCACCGGGATGGGCACATATATCGGGCAGACCATTAATGCCGATCTGTTCGTAAACATTGAGGCCACGCTGACGGGATTCCTGTCGAACATGCTGGATGAGGGCATGCTGGGCAGCACAAACGGCGCTGTCCCGTATTCTGTGATCTGCGACACCAGCAATAATCCCGATAGCCGGACGGCGCTTGGCTATGTGCAGGCGGATGTGAAGGTCAAATACATGGGCATCCTGCGCTACTTCATCGTCAACCTGCAGGGCGGTCAGGGCGTGACTGTCACTGTGGCAACAGGGAGCTAAGACATGGCGACCAATCCATATAGTATTGGCCGGAATTGCCGCCTGACATTGCTCTGGGCCGGTAGTCGGGTTGATCTGCGAGATGTAACCGGGTTCACGGCCAATCAGGAAACCACCACGCAGCGGGCCGATCCGCTCAACAGCACTCCTGTAGAATTTGCCACCCCCAATGGTTGGCGGGGCAGTTTTACCGTGGCGCGCGCTAACCGGGCGCTGGATGATCTGGTTGCGGACATTGAGGCCGGGTTCTGGTCAGCGGGCACGATCAATTCCGGCACCATCTACCAGTATATCAGCGAGCCGGACGGCAGCACGTCGAAATGGCAGTTTAGCCAGGTTGGCCTTTCGCTTTCGGCTGGCGGCTCATGGCAGAAAGAGGGGATCGTTTATCAGACCCTCAGCTTCTTCTCACCTATTAGGACGAAAATTGCATGAACATCCCAGCAGAAGTCACAACCGCAGCGGGCCATACGCTTGGCCTGAAGGAAATCAACCCCGGCGACATGCTGGATCTGATTGAGGCCGCAGGCTCGGCCATGTCTTCAGCTTCTGCTGGGGCGTGGCTGGGCTATGCTCAGATGATCTGCTCTGTCACGTCCATTGACGGTGTGCCCGTGCAGATGCCGATGACCAAGGACGAGGTGCGTAACCTCGCAACGGAAATTGGCAATGATGGTGTCGCGGCGCTGTCACCGATTTTCTACCCCAAAGCCGACGCCAAAACGTCTGACACGACTGAAACGGCAAAAAACTAAGCAAGCACCCTGTTTTTCGTGAACTACTCTTCCTCGTGAAGAATGGGGTGCCATGGTCCGTTGTGATGCAATGGAGTTCAGCGCGGCGGCTTGCCGCTTGTGTAGCCTTCCGTGAACTGGAAGGCGCTGAATTCGATTGGGGAAGCATGACGTTTCTGGAGATGCCCGATGCGTGAATTCAAAACCATTGACGCGTTCATTAAGCATCTTTCAGGGCGTGTGCTTGTTGATCTTCCACTTGCCGTGCATCGCGGCGTGGAGGATGGCGGCGAGTTGATTAAGCGAGAAACGCAGAAGCAGCTTGGTCAGTATCTTGATGGGCCTGAGCCGGGCCTGCCGACCGCACCGTTGGCCGATAGCACGATTGATGACCGTATCCGGAAGGGCTTTACACCCGATGAGCCGGGCCTGCGGACGGGCGATATGCGGGATAGTTACGGCGTGCGCGTATCAGAGGGTGCATTGCGCACAGAGGCCTCCATAGGGTCTGACGACATCAAAGCTGTTGTGTTTGAGCTGGGCCGCATGGAGCAGGCAAACTACCAGCCGCCGCGCCCGGAACTGTCGGTGGCAGCTTTCCGCAATGAGCATAAGGTTGCGGCTGGCATTGGCCGGATGGTCGTGCGGGCTATTGAGGGGCGCGGGTTGCCGAATATTCGGGCAACTGAAGCCGCTGAAGACTAACTATTTTCTTTCAGGCAGTCTAAAGCGCTTTCGGAGCGAGAACAAATCTCTGCTCGAAAGCAATTCTACTCGCGTATAATGCGCCAGATCTTGCGCCGCAGGAGTGAATCCGGCGTTACACACCACGCCAGCGTAATCGGCGTTGTAGCGCGCCTTTGCGGCAAGCGCCTGTTGCACTGCTAACGATCCGGCTGGTTTCGCTGTGTCTTTGCATTGCAAGACAAGCCGATATCCCGCGTATGTCGCCATAACATCACAGCCGCAATCCCCACTCCCGCCGCGTTTTTTGGCGTTCCAGCCGCATTGAGCTAGCGTTAGAGCGCAGGAATGCTCAAAACTTGTGCCATCAGAACGCTTTACAGCATCCCGATATTTCTGGACGTTTGCTTTGGCCTGCTTGGCGGCCAGATCACGTTTATACCGCTCTTGATAACGCCTATCGTCCAGCAACGAGTGGGCGACGGTATAGGCCAAGGCGCGTCCAAATCTCTTCCCAAATCCCATAAAGCCGAGAGTAACACATGTCTGTTGAAGCGTACCAGATCGGCGTTTCTCTGGTCGCGGACGCCACGCGCGTTGTCGGCCCTATTGGGGAAATGATTGAGGCTTTGACGCGCCTCACCTCGGCGCAGCGTGAAGCTCAGATGGGCTTTAACAGCATGGTGTCGTCTCTGGGCGCGGCACGGCGGCTTGCGTCCGGTCTGGCTACGGACATGAATGCTGCGGCGCGGGCGGCGCGGGAGTTCGCGTCTGCGTCGGCCCGCTTCCGAACCTCGGCCCCTGCATTTAATGCCAGGGGAGGCGCATACAGCGCTGAGGAGGGTGGTGAGGCATCTCGTCCTCGCGGGCGGCGCACGTCGGCCCCAATGCCCGCTTCGCCGGTCGTGGATGCAGGCGGCTCTTATGTTTCACCTTACTCCGCCGCAGCTACCAATGTTCCCGGCGCGCCCATGCTCATGCTGCCGCCACCCCGCGCCGCCGGCACAGCACTGGTCCCGGTGCCGGGGTCAGAAAATAGCTATGGCGCTATCCCCAATTTCCGCCGTTTTGAAAATCCAGCCGACTACGAGCCCGACTGGATACGCGTCCCAAGCCGTGACCTTGTGCCCTACACGGGGCCGGTGAACCGCGACGGATACTGGATGGGGGGAAACCGGACGTTTGGTCCGTGGCAGCCGAACCTGAATGCTCCAGAGGCAGGTGCGACGGTTGCTGCTGCCTATGCCGCAGGAAAGGCGCGCTTGCAGACCATTAGGCCCAAGCATGCTATTGCACATTTTGTGGGGCCTCTGGCTATCCTCGGGGGTGCTGCGGCCACGGCGCATTTCGCGGCATCAGGGTTCGATCAGTCAGCGGCCTACGATCAAACATTCCTTGGCATGATGGGTGACCCGGTGGCCCGGCAGAACATGGGAGCCATTCAGGCCAGCGCACAGCAGGCCATGAAGGAAAACCCGTTTCTGGCTCCGGTCGATGCTGCACGCATTGCGCAAGAGTCGTACGAGGTGTCTGGCGGCGAAATGTCCGAGCAGCCCAGTATCGCCCGATTGCTAAACCAGGTTGATAAGACCTTCCTGCTGCTGGGAAAATCTCCGCAAGATGCCATGCGGGAGAGCATCGCTTTCATCCGGGCGCAGGACATTTCAAACCGGTTTTACGACAAGAAAACGGGTCAGTTTTCGCTGGGGCAGGCCGAAAAGGCAACTGATACTGCCCTCTCCATGATCATTGCCAACCGGCAGTTCATGCGCGGCCAGAACTTCCAGACATTTGCTCGTTCTTCCGGTGCGGCTGGCATGCGCCTTTCTGACGAAGGCATGTTGAACCTCGCGCATTTTATTGACGTAAATCCGTCGCGCGCGGCCACGTCCGTGAGGTCATTCGAGGATCTGTTCCTTGGTGATCATACGCGCATGTCTGACAAAGACTTCGCATACTTCAGCCAGAGACGCCTTGGCTTGGTGGGGGCGCATGGCCAGTTTGTGGACCAGCAGACCTTGGGGGCAGATCCTATCAGCTGGATCACGAAGCACCTGGTCCCGCTCATCAAGAGCCATCCGGAACTGCTGGGCCATGTGCAGCGCATGACCATTCAGGATTTGCTGAATGAAACGACCGGCGCAGAAGGTAATATTGCAAGGCAGGCGGCGGCATCCCGCCGGACTGATGCATCCGGGGCGCTAAGTGCCTTGGCGGGAGGCCCGAAAGCGGCTCAGGCTGCTTTAGCTACGTCCTTCGAGCGGTTCGAGTTTACCATTGGGCGTTTGGCGCAAGGCCCGCTCGTCAAGTCCATGAACACTCTGACGGGGGCGTTTAATGGGATGAGTGATTTTGTTACAAAGCATCCCAATGACATCAAGCAGTTTGCTGATGATATCAGTGCGGTAATCAATGTGCTGGCGGGCATAGGTCATGGCGTTGGGGCGATACTTAACTCGATCCCAGGCTTTCTTCGCCGCCCCTTAGAAAGTGCTCTTGCTGGCGCGACGGCGGGCGGTGCGGGGGGCGCTATGTTCGGCGGGATAGGTGCGCTGCCCGGCGCAGCGGCGGGTGCTACCGCTGGCTTTGTTGCTGGCGTTGCGCATGAGGGATACGTTCAGGCTGAAAGAATTGGCAGCGTCGTTAATGCTCCCGTTCGCTCCCGAACGTCAGGAGGTGGGGCATGGGAAGGCTCTCAGCCGTCCGGCGACACGCACGTGAATGTCTACCTAGACGGCCAGCAAATCGCCAGCCATGTCGATACGGTGGTTCGTCGGCGGCAGGCTGTCGAAATGCGCGCCAGTAATTCTGCTCCCGATCCTCTCTCCTCGCCGCGTTATTCAGGAACGCCGTGGGGGACGAACTAAAGGAGGAAATGCAAACTATTCGTTGCTCTTCAAATCCAGCATAGCGGCAATGGATTCATCGCTTAGGAGTTTCACAAAAGCTACGTCCCCTTTAAAATTGGGGGCAATCTTCCTGAGATTGTCAACATTGAACCGATCCCAGTTCACTTTCTGGAAAATCGCGCGCGTGAAGTCGAATGACACCATTCGGTGAGTAGTATCGTTGCCATAGTCATCCGGGTTCACGTATTGGAACACGAAATGGCAGGTGTTTACGTCCGGATGTCTCATGAAGAGGCTGCGCACGATGTAAGGCGCTGTTTCTGCCTCAAAAACATTCATGAGATAGTGAGGGGCAACGTTGCCGAGTGTTGGGCTCACTTTTTTGCTGAATATGTCAGAATCGACCATATCCTGAACGTTTGCCGCGAACGTCGGCTGGTCGATTGTCACGGTTGTTGAGCAGGTCGGCGTGACGACTTCTGCGAGCGTTACACCCCACTGCGTTAGTTTTGGTGTGTTGGCCGTCTGGGCGTGGCCGATGGAAAAACAGGACAGCACCCCAAGCGCTGACGCCAGCAATAATTTCCGCATGACAATCTCTATTCGCAATATTTGATCACAACCAACTCACCACACCCCCATGCCGGGAACAAGTGCCCCTGTGGTGCTGGCTGAAGCTGAATGACCCGTCGCCGCATTTAGCGGTGGCACCCGATGGGGCTTGGTTGCTGCTGGTGTGTGCCGGGGAGTGGATGCTGTTGCCGTCCATGTTCCGGTAATGCCGGTGCTCCAGAAGGGTGCTCTCGTCCGGCTGCTGGATGTGGGGCCGGGTAGGGGGCGTCTGTCCTTGATAGGCGGACGGGTCTAGGGCGTAGGCTGGGGCGGTTAATGTCAGGGCCGCCAGCGCGGCCAGAATGATGCGCCTCAAATCCACCTCCCGTTAGAAACAGCGAGACGATAGCCGTACGGGGTGGAGTTGGGGAGTCAGGAAGCACCTTCTGCTTTGTCTGCTAGCCCCTCAGCGACTGCGCGGGGCTAAGATGCGTCATTATTTGCAATGGCCGCCCGCAAAAGGACCATAAGGCTCCTCTTTTCTTCTGAGCCAAGAGCTCTCCATGAGAGTACAAGCACTCTCTCTTCCTCATCCATGTCTTCCGCTGAAGAAACATCTGGGACGGCGCGCTGAGATAACGATGAGTTTAATCGAGTGAGAATTTCCGCAGTCAAAGTGCGATTGCTGCGCTTAGCAGACTCTTCCAGCGCGGCCTTCATGTCAGGCGGCATTCTGAACTTGAATTGAGGGTCATCATGGCGCTGTTTCATGAACCCCTAATGGACCCATTTTTTTCTTGACGCAATGCACCCGGCGGGTTCATAAAGATGATACACCCGTCGGGTGCATAAATTGCGAGGGTATCATGGAAGAAAAGCGAAGTATTACTTTTAGGTTGGACGCGAGCCTAATACGCGCTTTGAAAATACGCGGCGCTATGAATGATCGCAGCGCCAATGGCGAACTTTCCACCATTCTAAAAAATGTCTTGGAAACAGAAAAGGCACCAGAGCCTCGGTTGGGGAACCGCTCTGATGCCTCTCACGCAGAATAGGATCTATTCGCTATGACGAATGATAACACAAACCTTATCACTCCTTCAATGCATGAGGGCGAACTCCGAATCCTCGACACAGACCTAGCCGCGCGGCTAGGGTTTTCTGCCCCCCGCATGATTCGGAAATTGATCAAGCGCTACCTGCCCGAATTGGACAAACTTGGACCCCGTTCCACGGTGGAACGGGTAGTAAACGGCGGGAATGCTACGGAATATTACCTCAACCGCAAGCAGGCAATCTTCATCACCGCCAAATCCGAAACGGCGGAAGCGACTGACATCACGATCGAGATCATCGAGCGGTTTGATGCCTATGAGCGTGGGGAAGCTAGGCCAGAGATTGCCAAGCCCAAACGTATCCGCAAGCCGTCCTTCGCTGTGACGTTTGACCGCTGCATGAGGGTTGTGTCCCACCTGCCGAACGTGGACGAGAACCAGAAGGTCCTGATGGCGGCCCGTGGCACTCATAACCTGTGCGGCATCAATCCTCTTGAAGTCATGGGTTACACGGCGCTTCCTGCGCAGACAGAGGACAATTACAAAACACCCACGGAACTGGGGAAAGAGCTTGGTCTTTCTGGCCGGCGCGTAAACCAGATCCTGAGCGAAGAGAAGCACCTCCAAGTCCACACGCCCGGCTCTGCCTCCGGTAGTGACTGGAGCATGACCGAGAAGGGACTGCCTTACGGGAAGATGTTCGACACAACCCGCAAGGGGGGCAAGGGCTCTCAGCAGCAACTCAAATGGAAACCGTCTGTCATCGAGTTCCTGCGCCCTTTTGCCAAAACGTCGGCGTAACCGGGCTACAAGCCAGCCACCCTTTCGGGGGTGGCAACGCTGGCGGGAAGATGAACTGCTACACCCTCGCGTCAAACCTCGGCCTGACATTGCGCGTCGTGGCGGACATGGAGGAGGGGAGGCTTCCGTCGCCGATGGCGCGGGAATATCTCCAAGCGGGAGTGCGGGCCATCATGCAGATGTGGCGGGATCTGGACGAGCAGCAAGAGCCGCTCGTTGATATGATGGAGCGCATCGCCGGAAAGCCGGAAGCGAAGAATAGGAAGGCTTTGGCTTAAGTGAGCGGGGCGGTCTAGAGGCCGCCCTTGATCGAGATGGGGTAGCGAGGCACATTGAAGAATGCGGAATGTCTTTTTGATCTTATCTGTATGCGCGCTGGCATCCTGCACGCATCCCGGCACGCCTTACGGTCGCGACATGCTGGAGACTGACGCGCAATGCATGCGCCGCGTGCTGAAGGCCCCCAACATGAAGGGGCCAATAGATTTTGATATGGCTGCGGGCGTTTGTGTGCGTACGGAAAATCTAGCCACGCACTCAGTGTATGAAGCCAAGAACCTGCCGCTTGATCTGCGTGCCGACCCGGATTTGCAAGCGATGGCAGAAAACCCGAATGTTAACGTTTCTCATCGCGCTTTCGTGCCCCGTGATTCCAAAACACCCCTTCAAAAATGGCCAGTGTTCTCTAATCAGGGGGTAGTGCAGTGATGATCTTCCTGTTGACAGGATGCGACATAAAATTCTAACCTAATCAAAATTCAACACATGTATCAGCCATCCTTCGGGGTGGCTTTTTTATTGGTGCCATGGCTAGTCTGCTCAGCATTGAAACCGCTATCGGGTCAATCGGGCGCTACAGCACCACTGCACCTGTCGTCTTAGGAAGCATTACATTTTACGGGGTAGAAGTCCCTGATGTACTGACTAACGGCGGCCAGCAACGCATAGTGGCGCAATGGCTGCCGGGCGGCACGAAAGTCATTGATCGTCTTGGGAATGACCCAGACCGCTTTTCTTGGTCTGCGAAATTTATCGGACCCAATGCTCTGGCCCGCGCACAGGCTGTTGCGCAAATGCGTGATGCAGGAATTCCTGTGCCGTTTTCAGCGCCGGGCGTTAGCGAAAAGGTCGTTATTGCTGAGTATGCGTTTGATTACTCCCGTAAGGGGGCAATCATTCCTTATCGCCTCCAGTTGGAGCGGCAGCCTGCGACGACGCAGAGCGGCGTGACACAAACGTCCGCGTTATCAGCGCTCATTGGCAACGATGCAGCCAGCGCCGTAGAGACTGTGACAAGCACTTTGGCGACAGGCGCGCAGGCACTCTCAAATATCGCTGCGCAAGGTCAGTCTGTGATTGGCCAAGTCGCCCCGCTTGCCAATATTGTTGGTGCCGGGAGCGCGCTCGCGTCGGTTGGCGACAAACTCACGATGGTTCAGGGGCTTTCTGGGGCCGGGGTAAACCTTGCGTCCACACCTGAGAATGTTGCGTCTATTGCGACAAGCCTGAAAAGCGCTGGAGTAGGTCTGACGACGACTATCAGCCAGACGTCATCGAACATCGGAGGCATATCTGTCAGCAATGGGGCCAGCCTTGCTGCTGTGACAGCCAACGCTGGCGCGCAGAGCGGAGCAGTTGACGCCAGCGCCTTGGTGAACAGAAGTTACGCAAACACTTTGGCGGCGGCAGACAAAACTGGAAGCTGGCAACTTGTGACGGCTGCAAGCTGATGGCCGCCACCGTAAAAGTCAGTGCCGCTGATGGAACGCTCTACCATGTAGCCTGCCGCGAACTGGGCGATGCCACCCAGTGGTGGCGTATCGCTCAGCTAAACGGAATGAGTGATCCTGATCTTTCATGGCTTTCACAGCCGGTAACGCTCGCTCTGCCATCCCTGGACCAAACCCAAACCGCAGGCATACCTGATTACACATCATGACTGCGGCCACAAATATCACAACGGTGGTTGGATCTAGCTCCGCCAACTGGTGCCGCGCGCCGCGCTGCCGTCTTCTGATTAACGGGGTGGCGCGCGCGGAAACGCCGATTCAGCAATTTTCTTTAACGCGCACTCGATATTCGCGAGCCGACACGCTTTCTTTTTCATGCGCCGTCGATAGGACTGCTCTGCAGCAGGCGAAAAGCGGCAGTGGAGCCGGATGGTTTGACCAACCAAATTCCTCTGGCGGAGCGGTCGGTCCGGAAATAGACGTTACGCTGCAAATGCAAGACGCGGCCCTGTCAGGCGCTCAGTGGACAACGATGTTTCAGGGGCTCGTTGATACTGTCACATATCAGCCGACACAGGCCGCGTTGAATGTGGAGTGTCGCGACTATCTCTCCAAGTTAATTGATATGCGCGTTCTTGGCTCATGGATGAACATGACCGGGCCGGAGATCGTTAAGGCTATGGCGGCTAAGGCGGGACTGGTTGCGGATGTTTCCATTACAGGCGGCATGCAGGGGCAGTTTCGTCAGACGGAACACAAGAGACATTCCGGTGTCAGCAATAACAGATTCCGCACAGCCTTTGACCTGGCTCGCTATATTGCCAACAGCTCTCAGGCCGATCTGTATGTGGACGGCAAGACGTTGATCTGCAAACCGATGCTTTCTCCGTCTTCTGGCGGAGCGGTAGTCCATGCGCTGAAATATGTTGATGGCGGGCCCAGCATGCCGATCCGGGCGAGTGTGTCAGGCCTTAGCCTGCGGCGTGACTACCAGATAGCAAAAGGCGTTATGGTGCATGTCCTGTCATGGGATAGCCGTCAGCGCACGAAAGTGGAGTGGTATTTCGGCCCAGATGGAGGATCAGCCCGTAAGGCCTCTGAGGCTGGAAACTTGCACAGCTTCCAATTTCCGGGGCTGCGCATGGATGAAGTGCAGGCGAAAGCTGAGCAGCTATATCATGAGATTGTCGCGCATGAGCGGGTAATTTCATACGAGGCTCCGGGCATGATTGATCTTGAGCCGCGACATTTCATGAGGCTGGCCGGGACTAATTCGACATGGGACGGCACGCACGCGGTTGATTCCGTGGCGACCGCCTATAGCGGCGCAGGCTTTCGTCAATCAGTCACACTCAGAAATAGAGACGTAACGCAGGACGAGGCGCAGGAATATGACTGACACGCGGGCCATTGCATCCTCTGTAACCGGGACGATGGGGGCGGTTCATCACGGCCTGATTTCTGCTGTTGACCCGGCGACGCATGATGTCAAGGTCACGCTCCAGCCGGGCGAAAACGAAACAGGCTGGCTGCCGTTTTCTGCTATGCAGGTTGGCGATTTATGTATTGCCTGCCCGCCGAATGTCGGGACGCAAGTCCACCTCATGCCGGTGGACGGAGACCCTGAGCATTCCGTGGTGGCCTGTCCGGTATTTTGCGTGGTGATGACGCCGCCGATATCGCCCGCCACAGGCAAACCTGCCCAACCGGGTGAATATCTTCTGATGGCCGGGCGTGGTGCGCCGCCCATAGACGCGACAAGCCGGGACGTGGGGACGGCGGCGGATGCCGCGCCATGGATGCACGTCACACGGGACACGTTTTACACCGGGGTCGGGGATGGGACGACCGCCGCCATTTCAAACGGTCAGCATGTCTGGAAATCGGGAAATGTTACGGCAACGCTATCGGCGGGTGGTTTTTCGGTTTCTGGGGGCGACATTTCCACAGACAAGAATGTTCGGACCGCAGGTGATGTCAAAACAAGTTCACACAGCCTGAATGGGCACGTTCATACCAACGGCAATAACGGCAGCGATACCGGGGGGCCTGTTGGATGAGTTGCTTGTCTCATGAGTGGGGTGGTGACCTTGAGCTTGATGCATCTGGCGGCTTAAAAATTGCCAGCAATCATGACGGCATACGCCAGCGGTTGCTGAGACGGCTCATGACGCCTCAGAACGGCTATATCTGGCAGCCTGACTACGGCGCAGGGCTTCCCGAGCGCGTTGGGTCCATCACCACTCAGGAAGAACTCTATGCCATCGTACGCGCTCAATGCGCCCTTGAAGATGGCATTGACCAAACTCAGCCCGTGACCGTGACGCTGAATGAAAATGGCAACGGCGGATACTCCTGCCTGATTGCCTACACAGACGCCCAAACCAACAGCGTGCATGCCTTGGCGCTGACCTGACGGGAAACACATGTCTCTACCTCTGAGAACGTATAGTGCGCTGGTTGCTCAAGCCGTGGCCGCGACACAGGGCGCGTGCTCGTCATTGATAGATATGGCGGTTGGAACGCCTCTGCGGGCCATAATGGAGGCGATGGCCGGTGTTGGCCTTTGGCTGCAATATATCGCGCTGCTGATCCTCTCCCGGTCGCGCCTTGCTACGTCTGAAGGGGCCGATGCTGATAGCTGGGTCGCAGATTTCGGCATGGCGCGCATGCTGGGTGTCGCGTCAACAGGGTCCGTCACGTTGACCTCGTTCCAGCCAGACCAGCAATCAGCATCGGTTGAGGTTGGTGCTATCGTGCGGACTGTTGCGGGCGTGAATTTCGCGGTGCTGGAGGATAGCTCCAATGCGGCGTGGTCGGCAGAAACGCAGTCCTACATCAGGCCTGCGGGAACAGGATCAATTTCCGTGCCGGTGGAGTGCCAGGCAACCGGAAGCGCGGGGAATGTGGATGCGGGCGCGATTTGCCTGCTGGGGACCAGTATCGCGGGCATTGATACCGTCACCAATGAGGTGGCGTTTGTGAATGGATCTGATGAAGAGACTGACGCACAGCTCCGGGCGCGCTTCCCAGAATGGCTGGCTGCAAAAGCAACTGCCAGTAATGCTGCAATCGAAAATGCCATTGCAGGCATCCAGACCAATCTGACCTGGCAGATCCTGAATTGTCAGGCCGCAGATGGATCATTTCGCCCCGGATATTTCACCGTGGTTGTCGATGACGGCACCGGCACGCCATCAGATACGCTAGTGGCGTCCGTATACGCCGCAATCGATGTGGTCCGAGCTGATGGTGTTGGCTTTGCAGTGATCGGCCCCATTGAAGTGCTGGCGACGGTAAGCATGACGGTCACAGTGCCTGCCGGATCAGCAACAGCGACCGTCCAGAACAATATTCAGACGGCCATCACTGCGGATATAGACAAGCAAAAAGTCGGGGCCGGGTATGCCTACAGCCGCCTGCCTGTGGTGGCCTACAATAATGCCGGGGTCGATATTGTCTCTATCACCAGCGTCCTGCTGAACGGGGAGCAGGCAGACCTTGCTGCGGAAAGTAAGCAGGTTATCCGCGCCGGGACCGTAACAGTAAATGTGCTGGAGACCTCAAGCTGATGGCAACAGGAGATCAGGCAGACTTCGCCCGGCGGATACGACAGCTTTTGCCGTTTGGCTGGTTCCCCTCGCCTCCCGGCCAGACGCTGGAAGAAAAAGCGCCGGTCCTAAATGGCGTTTTGCAGGGAATGGGGAATGTCCTCGAGTGGGTGTTATCCCTTTTTACTCAGGTCAATGCTCAGATGCGCTTGGCGACTGCATCCGGCGATATGCTCGACATGATCGTCTACGATTATTTCGGCGATAGCCTGCCGAGAGCATCCGGTGAGACGGACAACGCCTACAGGGCGCGCATTCAACAATCTCTGGTGGCGGCTAAGAACACGAGGGCCGCTATCGCGCAAACGCTCCGGTCGTTGACGGGAGAGGAGCCGGCCATTGTGGAGCCAACCAATGCGACGGACTGCAAGGGGCTGGCCACGCTGGCGTCGCCTGCTGTGGGCGGTGGCTACGGATACGGGGTGCCGGGCTTTTACTATGGCGGCCTGAATGGCGGGCAGTTTTTCGTGACCACCAAGAGGGGCAATGCACCCTCTACTGCGGCAATTTATGCCGCGATCAATAACGTGCGGGCCGAAGGTGTCGCGGCTTGGGTAAGGGTTGAGGACTGATGCAGCGTAGGATTGTTTATCAAGGGCAGGTGGCGCTCGACGCAGATTTTCTGTGGGGACAGCGCAACTTGAAAACTGCATTGGGGCAGGCTCTAAATCTGCTTTATGGCGACTTCTCCGCCGTGTCAGCTGCTTTTGGCTTCGCTATCACGCAGGATGCTGGCGGCCTCTCTCTCACGATTGGAGAGGGTGTGGTTTGCGCGTCCGGGGCGGTAGATCAGGTGGCCTTTGGAGGTAATGGCGGCGGCATCACCGCCGATACGTCCGCCGGTTTCGTCGTATACGAATGCCCCGGTGCAACTCTCACTTTGACCGCAGGACAGACTGCCACGGTTTATGCTGTTTGCGCAGAGACGGACACGGACGCCACTGTCCTGCCGTTCTACAATGCGGATACCCCCTCGCAGACGCAGGCTGGCCCTAATAATGCGGGAACATCTCTGCCAGTTACTCGTGTTGCTCAGGTAATGTTGACGCTGGCTAGTGTTGTTCCGGAGGCCCCGGCGGGCGGATCGGTCGTTCCCCTATACACCGTTAGCACCCCTTCTGGAGCCACTAATGCAGCCGGCACTACTATTACGCCGCTGGATGCCTTCTACCCTACGATTCCTCAGCTAGCACGCGGTCGTCTCCTAAATATTCAGAGATTTGAATCATCAGGCACATATACGAAAACTTTAGGCACAAGAAGCATCATTGTCGAAGTTCAGGGCGGCGGATCATCAGGGTATGGCTGTACTGGTCAGGCTGCTGCTGGGACATGCTCTGTTGGGTCGGGTGGGAATGCGGGGACTTACTTGAAAGGGTTAATATTAAATCCTATTGCCTGCACGGTAACAATCGGGGCTCAGACCGGGAATGGTTGGAATGGTGCTGGCATTGAAGGGAATGCATCATCCTTCGGTGATTATATAACGTGCCCTGGTGGAGGCTCCCCTTCGGGATGGAACCAGCAGGCAGCACCTTTGGCAACGGGCGGCCACCCTTATCGATCCCCAACATACTCTTCTAGCGTTACTCCTTTAGAAATTATGAGAGATGTTGCTGGAGGAGAAGGAGTGGCTCTTTCTAACACGGTTGGGTGGGGTGCTAATGGCGGAAGCTCAAAATTCGGAGCAGGCGGCGGCAATGCGTCTGGAGGCGCGAGTGGAGACGATGGTACCGGCTGGGGGGCTGGAGGAAGCGGGACGTTTTCTCCTTCAGGTGGGGCAGCTTTGGCTGGCGGCAAGGGCGCTCCTGGGATAGTCATCGTTTACGAATACTCCTGAGGCGCAAATGTCGGACAGCACATCTACATATGCCGTTTATCGAACAGCCGCCTCTGATGCAGAAGAGGTGGGTTTTGTCGTGAACAGGATTGTCTGGGACGGGAAATCTGAATACAGCCCAGGCGACGGACTGGCAGCAATCGCTGACCCAGCCGGAAAATATCCGATAGGCAGCACCTACACTACTACCTAATCCGGAAAATCCTTAAACTTATAGTCGCCATTGAGCGGCTTTTTTATGCGAGGGCTTATGGCTGACGCAGACCAATACACGCCTGTTCCAATCCGACAGGTGGCTGCCCTCGTGGCCCCCCTCATTCAAGCGCTACAGTTTGCCGGTTTGGACCTAAGTAAAGCCACAGTTGGCGATATGACCCTTGAGGAAATGCTCGAAAAGCTCGCGAATATTGCTGAGGCTTGGGAGACAACGCCTGACGGGCATTTGCTGCTGATTCTTGATCTCCCTGATAGTGACCCGGGGGTCAAAGGTGCCCTCTGGAACAACGGCGGCACACTCTACATCTCCCAAGGCCCTACATCATGAAAAAGCTCCTGACAGCTCTCACACTTTCCGTCCTTCTGTCCGCGCCCGCTTTCGCAGGCCCCAACCATGACCGGCCCGAGTTCAAAAAGCTGAGCGTGCAGCCCCATCCCCAGAAAACAACCCCGTCTGCACCGGTAACGCCAGGCGCTCCGACCACAGGGAAATAACATGAACGCAAAACAAATCCTTATTGCTGGCTGCGCTTTTTTCTTCGGCGCTGGTGTTGTTTCGGCTGCTTCGTATCAGCCGTTTGCGCCGCAGGGAGGTCTTGCAATCGCAACGCTACTGCCGGGCGTGTATGCAGACGGGTCAAGCGGCACCGTTGAGCAGACGGCGCGTATGGCCGACAGCAGCGTGCAACAGGCCGACGCTAACAAGCCAAACGGCTACGTGCAGCCGGACCAGTACGGCAATATCACAAATCAGGTAACGGGTGCAGTCGGTGCAGCCAAGGCAGCAGCCACAGGTACCACCACACAACGCACGGTATCGGATCGCGCTGCGGACCATTATAAT
>NZ_JACRVS010000022.1:0-44194 GCF_018811985.1 Acetobacter sp. P5B1
AAAGCAAAGCCTTCATCTGACTGATCATCGAAGCATCCATGCCGCCATATTTCGCGCGCCACCGGTAAAACGTGGCGTTGCTAATCCCATGCTCCCGGCACAGGTCAGGAACCGGGACACCGCCCTCAGCCTGGCGGATCACACCCATGATCTGGGCGTCAGTAAAGCGATCACTCTTCATCAGAATCTCCTCAATTCTTACGCTGAGAAAATTCTCATTCAAAAGTCACTCTTTTTATGGGGGGATTACCATTGCACCTTAACACGCATGGATCAATCAGTAATTTTCACGATGTTTTTAGTAATGTCCCCGTCTTGCCTCCTGCGCGATAACTACTTTGACATCCGATCATCCAGCCAAGATATTTCAGAGACAGGACAAGGCAAAAGTGGCAGAATAAGACTGCCGCTAAATCGTTACCACTCCACAATCACGATGAGATGATAATGAGCCATACTGATTTTATTATATGTCAATATGATCAAAAATTTTTAACCCGCGGAGACGGTAAGGATTTTGATTGGCTTCAAACAGCTCAAAATAATTATAATGATGCATTTAAAATAACAACTGAATTCATCAAAGATATTGAAGACAACGCGTTTAGCATCTCAATGGAGTACTCAAAAATTCCACCTTTTACGGGAAACAGCCTATTGTGGATGATTATTATACCTGTTCTTACTTTTGTCTTAAGCGTTCAAATTTATGATTGGGGAAACTTAAAATCGGATGTTGGTAATTATACTGTATGGATATTACTCACTACGCTGGTATGTGTTTCTTTAGAATATTTCTTCTACCAATTTTCAACCCCACCAGCGGGTAACGTAAATGTAATTAACAGACTCCAAAATCAATGGAAATACATTATTGAAAATGAATTAACACAAGAAGAAGCGAAAAAACAAATAGATTTATTTATTTTATACGAAAGAAGCATACACTGCAGAAAACTGATGAAAACTCCATTTAAAATTGTATTTCAAAAATATACCCCTATTGGTATTATGCTTCTATTAACCCTTTCAATAGTTGTAATGTCCTCTCATATTCTTCATGATAAAAATATTGTTGATATGAATGAAGAAAAAAAAGCATTAGTTTGCACGGCAAAAAATTGGAAGTCTGAAATACCTCAACTGATATGTCAGAAGACAATTCCAAAATAACGTGGGAATATCCAAAAAACTGTTGATTGAAATTTTGATAATACGATTTTTTCGAGAAACTGACGATGATCAATAGTTCTACTTTATGACTTTTATTTTGCGTTGAACGTAAAGGGGGAGTTGCACTACCTTGGATTGCTATGCGGGGGCACGAATCCTCTCGAACCAAAGGATGCGACGCAAGTTGTAAACAACTTGCTTCTTTTATTACATTTACAAAATGCTTTTACGAACCTAACGGATATGTCACCAGCTTCCTTTCGAAGCTTGCAAACGTAAGGTTGAATGACCGACATGAGGGCAGATGCCTCGCGTCCGGTTTCATGGCCGGATATCCTCATTTGCGTTGATGTTGCGCTGCTATTTTGTTCAGGGTCTGATTGATTACCGTCCAGTTCCCACGTTTTGCGACGGCAACGACATAGCCATCCGGGCGTACCAGCCAGATACCGTTTTCATCTGGTGGCTTGCATATTTCATGCATTAGTAAGGATGTATGACGCGCGATCATGGCCCTCGCTTCGGCACTGCCTCTGGCAACAAGTATAAAGTGGGGAAGATCGCCCTGCCCGGAACTCCGGCGAGCAATAAGTCTCTGCCCCGGTTGGGGGCCGCGCAGCCCTCGGGCTGAACCTACGTTGAGAGGGCTGTCAGGATAGTCGATCAAAATCCCGGAAAGCCGATTAGCAGCGGCACGACGCATCACCGGAAGGCGGAAGGCCTGCTTTACAAGAAAGTTACGCACTCTTTGCGCCAGATGATGTTTGAGCAGAACAATCCGGGTCATACGGCTCGAATCTGACAATATCTGCCGCGCCACAGCACTGCGTTCGACACTGTAGCTGTCAAGCAGGGACGGACCGGCTTCCTCCCGTTCGACAAGGACGAGCTTCCAGGCGAGATTGAAGGCATCCTGCATGCCCATGTTCATGCCCTGACCGCCCGCAGGACTATGGATATGGGCAGCATCGCCAGCCAGAAACACACGGCCCGTGCGATAATCCCTCACCTTGCGCTCATTAACGCCGAAGTCCGACAGCCACACCGGATCGGACAGAATAAGGCCGCCCGGCCCCCGCAAATCGACAAGTCTCTGCATTTCTCCAAGATCCGGCATATGCAATGGAACCGAGCCCAGATCGGCGATAATGCGGTAACGGCCCCCCGATATCGGAAAGAACATGACTGCACCGTCCGGGTGCCAGAAAATCGCCGGTTCGTCAGGGGGGATCGCAAGCCCCGCCACATGCACATCCGCAATGACAAACCCCGTTGAGAGTGTGTCTCCCTCAAATGCCAGACCCAGTTTTCTGCGAACAAAAGAATGTGCACCATCGCATCCGATGAACCACGCAGCGTCCAGCGTCTCGATCCTGCCGCCCGCATGCAGGAGTGTGCATGAAACACCGTTATCCCCGTTAACAAAGTCCGTCAGTTCGGTCTCGCGTTCCACAAGGTGACCAAAAGTCCGGAGGTGGTCTTCCAGCAGCCGCTCGGTTTCCGATTGCGGAATCATCAGCAGGTAATTGAAGGAAGAGACAATCGTCCCAAACGGGATACGAGCAAGCGTCCTGTGACCCGCGTGAATGCTGACAGCGTTTGCACGGAGCCCGGCGGCTATAAAGGCGTCTGCACAGCCTGCGGCTTCAAGGAGTTCCAGTGTTCGGGGCCACACGGCCAGAGCGCGGGACTGGGTGGTGCGGGTCGGCAACCTGTCGATAACTCTGACAGGTATCCCATACCGGGCCAATTCGGCAGCCATAGTCAGGCCGACAGGCCCCGCTCCGACAACAAGAACAGGCTTCGACATGGTTTTTGTCCGAAAGAAAAGACCTGTCCGGCCATACGGACGGGTGCCAGCACGTTAACGCCAGATGCATCCTGAGTGTTCCTGCCTGCTCCGATAGAATGACGGGATACAGGCGCAATCAGGCAGCCGGAACCATTAATGTCTGAAGTGTATCAATCTCCGTCTCCGCAAACACCTGCACGCCGTGGGCGCGGAGGAAGGCTGTGGTGATGCCGGTGCCGGGGTGTTTTTGGCCCTGAAAGGTGCCGTCGTAGATGTGGGTGCTGCCGCAGGAGGGGCTGGCGTCGGTCAGGATGGCAAATTTGCAGTCGTGTTCCTGTGCCAGGGCCAGTGCGATTTTGGCACCGGTGATGAACTGGTCTGTCACATCCGCGCCGGTTGCATCCTGCACGCGGGCGGTGTTGGCCAGCACGTCGGGGCCGGACTGGCCGTGGGTGATTTCAGCCGGGGGGCGTGGGGTGCTGAAGCCTGCGGCGACTTCCGGGCAGATGATAACAAGTTGCCCCGCCTTCTGCCATGCGCTCAAAGCGGGATGTAAAACGGGCTTTGCGGAGCCGTTATAACGGACGGGGCGGCCAAGCAGGCAGGCGCTGATCAGAATTTTAGGGAGTGTCACGGGCCGTCCTTCCTGCGTGCTGCGGATGCCCTTTGTTTTAGGGCAGAAACGGATGTGGTGTTACCCTGTTTCATGCGCTTTTTGTCCCCTTTATTGCAGGCCGCGCGGTCACAATTCCCCCCATGGTCTTGAAATTGCCCAGAATACCCTGGACTAAAGGGGTAAGTGCGCGGATGCGTACGCGTGACAAACAGACACTTCAGGGATGGTTATGGAACATCAGGTTAATTCATTATGGAGCCAGCTTAATGCCTGGCTGCCGACAGTATTAAGCTACACCGGGCAGGTTATTCTGGCTCTTATTGTGCTTCTGGTTGGCTGGAAGATTATCAACATGGTCATCCGCGCCATGGGCCGGATGATGGCGGCAAGCCATATTGAACCGACGTTGCAGGGCTTTCTGCTGAGCGTTGCGGGCCTGCTGATGAAGGCTCTGCTGCTGATCAGCGTGGCCTCCATGGTGGGGATTGCCACAACATCGTTCGTCGCCGTTCTGGGTGCGGCTGGTCTGGCCGTGGGCATGGCGTTGCAGGGAAGCCTTGCGAACTTTGCCGGTGGCGTGCTGATCCTGCTGTTCCGCCCCTTCAAGGTGGGGGATTCCATTGTGGCCGGTGGCAGCGCAGGCACCGTGGAATCTATCGAAATGTTCCGCACTGTTCTGCGGGATGCCAAAAACGATCTGATTTACGTGCCCAATGGCACGCTTTCCAACAACATTGTGGTCAACAGCTCTCAGTCTGACATGTTGCAGGCCTCTGTTACGCTGCTGATTGACTATAACGACGATATCGACAAAGCCCGCGCCCTGCTGCTTGGTGCTGTGCAAAATGATGAGCTGGTTCTGAAAAACCCCGGTCCGTCCGTCGGTTTCCTGCCGCAGCCTGCCAATATTGCTGTGACACTCAGCTTCTGGTGTGCGCCGGGTAACGTCACCCCGCTGACGGGTAAATATTCTGAAACGGCCATTCAGGTTCTCAAACAGAATGGCTACCGTCTGGGCACCACCACCCGCGCGGCTCCGGCTAACTGAACGCGGGATACAGGCAGGTCTGAGCGCCAGACATCGGCAAACGGGCCTGTTATCCCTTAGCGTTTTGAGCGCGGTCTTCTTTTTTACAGAAAAGGCCGCATTTTTTTATGTCGTCAAACCTTAGGAAAAACAGCTCTCTTTGGGCGTAAGCGTTTTGTAGTCTGGCACTGTGGCCAGGGCCAGAAGGGCATCCAGATCAACATGAGCTTCCAGATGGTCTGCCAGCCTGTCGAGCGCCTGCTCCACGATCGTGTCGTGATGCTCTGGCAAGTTAGCCTCATACCAGACGCCACCGGGGCGGAACGCAGCCCCGCCTGCACGGGCCAGCAGGGCCATGCGGGCCGCGCGGTGGCCGAACACGCCGTGCAGATACGTGCCATAAACCTGTCCGCTGGCGGCGATGGCCCCCTCCCCTGCGCCGTTCAAAACCAGTAACGGGCGGGCGCGGTCCGGGCCGGTGGTGCGGCCAATGTGCATTTCATAACCGGACACCGGGGCTTTTGTACCTGCAACGGTGCCGGATGTGTCTTCCAGATGCTTGTCGTCACTCAGTACTGTTTCCACGGCCAGCAGGCCGAGGCCGGGGGCTGCGCCGGATGGACCTTCCGTGCCGTGTGGGTCTGCCACAGTCTGGCCCAGCATCTGATAGCCTCCGCACAGGCCCATGACATGGCCGCCTCGGGCCAGATGGGCTGTGAGATCCTCCGCCCAGCCTTCTGCCCGGAAAATTGCGAGGTCCGCCAAGGTGCCTTTGGAACCGGGAAGCAAAACAAGATCACACTCCGGCAGGCGTTGCCCGCGCTGCACGGGGAGAATTTGCACGCCCGGTTCTGCACAGAGCGGGTCCAGATCATCAAAATTTGCAATGAGTGGCAGAAGGGGAATGGCGATGCGCAAAGGGCGCTGCGCGTTATCATCCCCGTTATGCACAGAGATGTACACAGGGGGCGTGGTGCGGCGTGCTGTCAGATTGGTCAGCAAATCGGCGGCGTCTTCTGCGGGCAGAGTGCGGACAGCGGGCAGGTCCGGCACAAGGCCGAGGGCTGTCCAGCCGGTGCGCTGGGCGATGAAGTCCATCCCATCATAAAACAGTGAGATATCACCGCGCATTCTGTTGACGATGAAGCCTTTGATGCGCGCTGCGTCCTGCGGTGGCAGCACAACCTGTGTGCCAACCAGACTGGCAATGACGCCGCCGCGATCAATATCACCCACCAGAACAACCGGCGCATTGACGGCTTCTGCAAAGCCCATATTGGCAATATCGCGGGCGCGTAAGTTGATTTCCGATGCGGAGCCAGCGCCTTCCACCAGAACGAGGTCCGCCTGTTCAGCAAGGCGCTGAAAACTTTCGACCACAACAGGAAGAAGGGTGTCTTTACGCTTCTGATAATCCCGCGCCCCCAAGCTGTTCCGCACCTGACCGCGCACGACCAGTTGTGCTCCGGTCTCGCCTTGCGGTTTGAGAAGGACCGGGTTCATGTCCACCGTGGGCCGCACACCACAGGCCCGCGCCTGCAACGCCTGTGCGCGGCCTATTTCCCCGCCCTCTGCGGTAACAGCGGCATTATTGGACATGTTTTGCGGTTTGAAGGGCCGCACCCGCAGGCCGCGCCGGGTAAACGCCCGCGCCAGACCTGCCACCAGAGTTGATTTCCCGACACTTGAGCCTGTTCCCTGCACCATGAGAACGCGTGCGCTCAAAACTCCACTCCCTGCTGGGCGCGGACGCCGTTTTTGAAATGGTGTTTAACCAACGTCATTTCCGTCACCAGATCCGCCGCCTCAATCAGCTCCGGTTTGGCGTTGCGGCCTGTGACCACCACATGCTGGCCCTCCGGCCGGGCTGCAAACGCCGCCAGCACTTCGGAGAGCGACAGGTAATCATACCGCAGGGCGATATTGAGTTCATCCAGCACCACAAGGGCGACATCCGGGCGGGAGAGGGCCTCCTTCGCCACGGCCCATGCCTGCTGGCAGGCGGCAATATCCCGCGCGCGGTCCTGTGTTTCCCACGTAAAACCCTCGCCCAGAGCATGGAATTCCACAAGCCCCCCAAACCGGTCCAGCGCCCGGCGCTCACCCGTATCCCACGCCCCTTTAATAAACTGCACCACCACCACGCGGCGGCCATACCCCACTGTGCGCAGGGCCAGCCCGAAGGCGGCGGTCGATTTGCCTTTACCCGGCCCGGTATGGACCATGAGCAAACCTTTTTCGATCTGCTTGCCCGCGACTTCCTGATCCTGCACGGCCTTGCGCTTTTGCATTTTTTCGCGGTGGCGGGCGGCTTCACTTTCCGGAGAGGACGGCGCGGCAGAGGTCATGTGAGGGTTTGTCCTGTATCAGTTTTAGGAAAAGTGAGGCTGACATCAGCCGGTGTGCGGCGGGCATCACGCGGCCAGAGGGGCACGACGGGAGCCAGAGCCGGTTCATCAGTTCCAACCTCTGGCGTAAGCCCGGCCGGTCCATTGACCATAAAAAGGCGCGCAAAGCCCTGCGGCATGGAGGGGGCCAGCAAGGCGGGGGGCGTGCCAGCCGCCAGTGCGCTCAGCACCCGCAGGGGGCCGCCGTGGGACAGCACACAGGCAGGGGTTCCGGCCTGCTGCACATCCTGCCAGAACGCCAGAACGCGGCGGCATAACGCACGACCGCTCTCCCCGCCCGGTGGCACAAAGCCTTCGGGGTCCGCAGCCCATGCGTCCAGCAGGCCGCGATCAATATCCTGCCAGGGCTGGCCTTCCCATTCCCCAAAATCCATTTCCGCCAGCCGGGGGTCGATTCGTAAGTCCATCCCTGTGGAAGCGGCCAGTTTACGGGCCATCTGCTGGCAGCGTTCTGCGGGGGAGCTGTAGAGCACCCGGCAGACTGCGCCCTGTGCCAGCACAGCCAGCCCGGATGTGACCCGTTCCCACCCCGGGCGCAGGGCGACATCCTGCCGCCCGTAACACACGCCCTCCGGCACCATAACGGGTGCGTGGCGCACTAATAAAACAGGGAAAGACTGCGCCATTTTTCTCTCCTCAGCCAGAAGCGGCCGGTCTTTATAACCCCTGCCCTGACACCTCTGCTGTTGTAAACCACGCTTTTCAACGCAGCACCGTCCCGCCCGGCTCCGTGCATTTCACGAAGACCCGGTATGAGACCAGCCAGAATGTGGGGGCGAGGCCGGATGACCACAAGCCAGCACATGGAAAAATGAACCCGACACAGCGCCTCTGCGCCCACCGCATGGGCCGAGGTCCGTGCCGTCTCCTGCCCGCAGGTGCGCAAGTGGGGCATCTGCCCCCGTTTCCACCACTGTTGCATAATGGAATTCATGCCCGCGCAATGTGGTGCCCGCCTGCCCCAGCACGGAGGGAGCCAGCAGCGTGGCCTCCCGGTAGCCCAGATTGAGCTTGCGCCGCGCAAAGGAGGTGACGTGGCCCAGCAGGCCCGTCATACGGTGGCGGGTGCCCTGCGCATCTTCCAGCGCCTCGCCCAGCACCATGAAGCCCCCGCACTCCCCATGCACCGGGCGCGTTTGCGCAAAGCTGGCCAACCCGTGCCGGAAATGCTCTGCGGCAGCTAGTTGGCCAGCATGCAGTTCCGGGTAGCCACCGGGCAGCCAGCACACATCGCAGGACGGATCTGGCGCTTCATTCGCCAGGGGTGAGAACGGCACCAGCTCCGCCCCGGCCTGCCGCCAGAACAGCGCCAGATGCCCGTAGAGGAAGGAGAATGCGGCATCATCCGCCAGCGCAATCCGCTGGCCGGGAGGTGGGAGAGCGCCGGGGGGGAGTGCCTGCATAGGAGCAGGACTGGAGCCTTGTAAGATGGCTGAGTTTAGGGGGGTAAACTGACTATTCGGAGCCTGTAAGAGCGTATCTGGCAGGAGGTTTTCTGGCAGGGGTCTGGCCGTGGCAAGAATGGCGTCGAGGTTGAGTTCGCGTTCGGCCTTGTCGGCCAGATCTTCCAGCCAGTCGGTCAGGCCGTCATGTTCGCGGGCCTGCACAAGCCCCAGATGGCGCTCTGGCAGGGGGGTGCCGGGCTGGCGGAGCAATGTGCCACAGACGGGCAGACCAGCCGCCTGAATGGCCCCTTCCGTTAGTCTGGCATGGCGCGGGGACGCCACGCGGTTGAGCACCACGCCGGCCACCTGCACGTCCGGTTGCCATGTTGCAAAGCCATGCGCCACGGCCCCCACCGTCTGGCCCTGACCGGACACATCCAGCACCAGCAGCACGGGAATGTTGAAGCGGGCCGCAATGTCAGACGGTGACCCGCGTGCGCCATTGGGGGCGACTAATCCGTCAAACAGGCCCATGGCGGATTCCACCACCACGAGGTCCACATCCTGCCGGGCGGCTTCCAGTGTTGCCGCCAGCAGGGCCGGGTTCATGCACCAGCTATCCAGATTGAGGCCGGGGCGACCCGTGAGGGCGGCATGGAAGGCAGGGTCGATATAGTCCGGGCCGGTCTTGGCCGCGCCCACCCGGATACCGCGCCGCCGGAAGGCCGCCAGCAGGGCCAGCGTGACCGTGGTTTTCCCGCCGCCGGACCGGGGCGCTGCAACCATGATAGCACGTGTGCTCATGCCCGTTCTCCGCTTTCCAGAACCTGCGCGACGCTGTTGCCGCGCGGGTGCCACAGGCCACGCTGCCAGACATCGGCAAAGCGGGCGCGCATGGCCTCTCGTGCTGCCGGGTTTTCCCGCTGGAGGAAGGCATCACACGCCTCATCCCCCAATGTGGCTGCAAAAACCATGTCAAACTGCTGGTCAAACCGCTGGGGCAGCGTGGCGGCAAACCCATGCAGGGCGTCCAGCCCGCGGGCCAGTTCCGCAGCACCTGCGTAGCCATGCTGTTGCATGCCCTCAATCCAGCGCGGGTTGGCCAGCCGCCCACGCACAATGCGCGCCACTTCCTGCGCGGTGGCGCGCAGGCGGGGCCTGTCCGGGCGCGAGGTATCCCCATGCCACAGGGCTGGACTGGCCCCGAGGGTTGCTGCCGCGGCGGCCAGACCGCCTTCATGAGCGGCGTTTTCCGGGCTTTCCAGCATGTCCGTTTCCGCGTGGTCCTGCACATGCAACACGGCGTCCGCCTGCCCCAGAAGGGCGGCGAGTGCGTCGGCGTCCTGCCCGCCGTCTCGCCCGCCGCCATAGGTCCATGCGGAGCCTTCCAGCCAGGCTTTGCCCAGAGCGGCCTGA
The DNA here is from genome assembly GCF_018811985.1 of Acetobacter sp. P5B1. Taxonomy (NCBI): domain Bacteria; kingdom Pseudomonadati; phylum Pseudomonadota; class Alphaproteobacteria; order Acetobacterales; family Acetobacteraceae; genus Acetobacter; species Acetobacter sp. P5B1. Next base: position 9,818 of record NZ_JACRVS010000022.1, read on the forward strand.
TCCGCCCATGTGCCGGTTTGCAAAGCCTCTTCTACGCCAGTGCCGTAAGTACCTGACGCTGCGCCAAAAATGCGGGCTGTGGCGCGAGTGCGGGCCTCACCGTCCAGACCTTTGGCGCTGGCGGCCAGAGGGTTCCATTCCGGCGGCTCTCGCCGGTTGGCGACGGCGCTGACAACCTGATCAAACAGCGCAATCTGATCCGGAAAGGCATCACGAAACAGGCCGGAGATGCGCAACGTCACATCCACGCGGGGGCGATTGAGCACGGGCAGCGGGATAACTTCAAAGCCTGTGACGTGCCCCGTGCCTTCGGCCCGTTTGATCTCCACGCCCATCAGACGGAGGGCGAGGGCCATGTCCTCGCCGCCCGTGCGCAGGCTGGCTGAACCCCACAGGTCCATGACCAGACGGGTCAGCGGTTCACCCTGTTCCTGCAAATGCCGTGTGAGCAAAAGCTTTTCCATTTTTTCGGCCAGAACCATAGCGGAGGGCGTGGGGAGTGCGCGCGGGTCCAGCGTGAACAGGTTGCGCCCGGTGGGCAGCACATCCAGCCGCCCGCGTGTGGGGGCTCCGGCGGGACCGGGGGTGACAAACCGGCCAGCGAGAGCGGCCAGAAGCGCCTGTGCTTCCGCCGGGCCACTTTGGTTGATACGATCTGTAATTTCTTCTTTCAAAGCCCTTTGCTTTTCAGAGGGCTGCGCGTCGTTCTGGACGTTCTTGCTCTGCGGCCTGCATGCCTGAAAAATAGCCTGTGCGAGCGTGTCGGCCTTCGGCGCGTTCTGGCCGAACACGTGCAGGCCATCCCGGATTTGCAGATCTTTTACGTCACACAGGTAAGCGTCCAGACGGGCCAGCGCTTCGGCCTCATCGTCCTCACCCGGTCGGACACCACTTTCTGAAAGGACGCCTGTGCGGGATGCTTTTTCCAGAATATCCTTACGGAGCAGCGCACCCCGGCGCGGGTCCAGACCGTCGGCCTCGGCATATTCATCAATCAGCCGCTCCAGCGCCTGCATATCTGGTGAAAGATCTGCCTGCATGACCGGGGGCGTCATGTGCCCGATGGTGACAGCGCCCAGACGGCGTCTGGCTGTGGCGGCCTCGCCCGGATTGTTGACGATAAACGGGTAGATAACCGGCAGATCCCCCGTCAGCACGGCAGGCGCGCAGGAGGCGGACAGCGCGGCGGCCTTACCGGGCAGCCATTCCAGCGTGCCGTGCGTGCCCAGATGCACCAGCGCATCCAGCCGCTGCACGCTGCGTAACCAGAGATAGAACGCAACATAGGCGTGGCAGGGTGGGCTGTCCGGGTCATGATACAGGGCTTTGCGGTCGGCCTGCCGCCCGCGGTCCGGTTGTACGGCCAGAGTCAGATGACCCAGTTCTATTGCCCGCAGGCGAAATGTGCCGTCCTGCACACACGGGTCCTGCTCCGGCTCTCCCCATGCCTGAATAACGGAGGCTAGGAAATCCGCATCCAATCCGGCTGCGAGAGCGCGATAAGTGGCGACGCAGAACAGAGGCCGGGGGGCACTTTGCGCCAGCATGGCCGCGAGCTGTTCCGGTTGGGGCAGAGGTGCTGCACCCGTCTGATACCCCTCCGCCCGCAGCAGGGTCAGGATGGAAGCCAGACTGGCGAACCCATCCAGCCCGACAGCGTGAGCCACGTGCCCGGTTTCCAGCGTGAGCCCTGCCCCCGGATAATCGGACAGGATGATACCCACCCGCTTTTGCTCGGGTGCCAGATACCGCAGGCGCGCCCATGCCAGTGCGCGGTCTGCCGTCTGGCGGATGCCGGGCAGATACGGCACACGGGCGGCGGGCAGACCGGGGGGTGCTTCTGCGCGGAAGGAAATAGGAAGGGTGGCGATACTCCCATCCAGTTCCGGCAGCACAGCCTGCATGGCGAGATCCGACCGGGAGAGACCGCGCGGGCTGCGTTCCCACACGGCCTGCGTGGCCCCCGGTTGCAGCAGTTGCAGAATGGGCACATCCGCCCCGGTGAGGGGAGAGTCCCCTTGCGGGTTTCTGGAGGAAAACAGCGTGGCGTTGAGCAGGATATCCGGTTTTGACCGCCTCAGCGCCTCAGCAACGCCTTTGGCGACGACTGGATCTTTGAGCGAGGTGACAAACAGCATCTCCACCGTGCAGCCCTGCGCCGCGAGGGTTTCGGCCAGCAGATCCAGTGCGGCAATATCCCCTACCATCAGATGCGCGCGGTAAAATACCAGCGTGGCCCGCATGACACGGCCTGACGGCAGGCGGGTGGCCTCCCGATCAATCCCGTCTGCGGCTGTGGCTTTTACAACCGGAACGCCTGTCACGGTGCGATAGAGGCCCCATTGCGGCAAAGGCTCTGGCTGCGCGCCCTCATCCGGGCCTTGTCCGGCAATACTGGCCATCAGGCGCAGGGCGTTCACCATATTGCGGGTTCCACCATGCTGAAAAAATCCGTTTAACCGATTACGGATTTCTTCAGGAACGGTGGAGAGGTCCGCCAGACGGGTATCATCCTGCATGGGGACTGAGGCACTCGTTCCCTGCCGCATGGCCTCACCGGGCAGGAGGGCCAGCGGTACCTTATGCTCCCGGCACCATGCGGCCAGTTCCTCCGCGCCATAGCGCCAGTAATCCAGACCGCCCAGCAGACGCACCACCACACAGCGGGCCTGCGCCAGTGTGGTTTCCAGATACAAATCCACCGACATGGGGTGGCGCAACCGGGCCAGACTGGTGACCTGAAGAGACGGCGGTGCCCCCTCTGCCCCGTGTTCGGCCTTTAGCCGCTCCTGCGCGTGGAGCAGGCCGAGCAGATCGCTCTCCGTAAAGGAGAGGACCACCAGATCCGCAGGCGGCAGGCCGAGGTCTTCGGCCTCATCCTGCTCATCAAGCGTCCTGTTTTCCCGAACAAGGAGGTGCATAGGGCGGTCCTGCCTGTTTAACCGGCGGTGGTTGCGGCGGCATCTGCCGCGAGGGCTGCCGTAATGGCGGCCTCATCCAGCCCCTTCTGACCGATGACCACAATGCGGCCCGTGCGGGCGTCCTGCGGGGTCAGCAGGCGGTCAAACTCATGCCGGAAGCGCGTGCCCACGCCCTGCACGGCCAGACGCATGGGTTTGCCCTGCACAGTGGCAAAGCCTTTCATGCGCAGCACGTCATACCGGGCGGCCACATCCTGCAGGAGTGTCAGGAAGCGTTCGACAGAAAGCTGCTCCGGCACGGTGACGACGAAGCTTTCAAAATCATCATGCTCATGCTCGCCATCTTCCGCATCATGGTGTGACGGGCGGGACTGAAGATCGGCCTCGGCCTCCGCACCAAGGCCCAGCAGCACGGCGGGGTCCACCTTGCCATCCTGCGCGCGGATAATACGCACCGGGCGCGGGCAGAGCTTTTTGATCTCGGCTTCCACGGCATCAAGCTGAGCGGCGTCCAGCAGGTCGGTCTTGTTCAGAACAATCAGGTCCGCTGCGTTGAGCTGGTCTTCAAACACTTCGGCCAGAGGATTGTCATGATCCAGTGAGGGATCAGCCTCGCGCTGTTTGGCGACGGCTTCCGGGTCATCCGCAAAGCGACCAGAGGCCACGGCGGGAGCGTCCAGAACCGTAATCACCCCATCCACCGTCATACGGCTGCGCACGGTGGGCCAGCCGAAGGCTTTGAGCAGCGGCTTGGGCAGCGCGAGGCCGGAGGTTTCAATCACCACATGTTCCGGCGGGTCGGCGCGGTCCAGCAGGGCTTCCATAGTGGGCAGGAAATCATCCGCCACGGTGCAGCACAGGCAGCCATTGGTGAGTTCGACAATATCGTCCTCCCGGCAGCCTTCCACGCCGCAGCCACGCAGGATTTCTCCATCAATGCCCAGAGAGCCGAATTCATTCACCACCACGGCAATGCGATGGCCCTGCGCTTTTTGCAGAATGTGCCGCAGGAGCGTGGTTTTTCCGGCCCCGAGGAAGCCGGTGATGATGGTTACGGGAACGCGGGCGGGTAAACCGGTCATGACGGCTCCTGTTCGGCTGCGGGCACACGGCCCAGAATCATATCAGAGAGTGAGGCCGGGCGGCGGGACGGCATGACCGTGCCCTTTGCCGAGGCGGCGTAAAGTTTTGCGTAAGCCAGCAGGTCTTCCGCTTTTTCCGGGCCGAGATGGCCGAGCAGCCATGTCCAGCGGCCCGGCATGGCAATGGCCGCCGTGCAGCCCCGGTCACACGCTGCCAGACAGGCAACGGGACGCAGAGTGATGGGTTGCGGGCTGGCGTCCAGCACCGTTTGCAGGCGGTCCAGCAATTGTGCGCCCGGAGGGGTCTCCATGGCGGGGCCACCGCGGCGGCACGTGGTGCAGACATGCAGCACCGGGCCTTCTGCCGCAGCAGCAGGGGATGTGGGGGGAGAGGCGGAGTGCGTAACAGACGCAGGCATAAAATTTTCCCGATCAGGCACCATTCCCTGCGGAACGGCACTTAAACGGAGTGCACAACCGGTGCTTCTGCCAAGGCAGAAGTGATGCGCGGCGCGGCGCACCCTCGCCTTCCGGGCACCCCGCCGGACACGACACCTCAGACAACCGCACGCCCCGATGGGCTTGCGGATGATGGCAGGTCTCCTGGCTTGTGTCGTGCAGGGTCTGCACGGGGGTTAACCATGCAGTCTGCGGGTCTGCCTGCCTTCCCGGCCCGGTGGGGGCCGGTGGCATGGACCTGCCCGGTTGAGGGGGCAGGCCCACAGCGGACCATGCAATCACTTACAGTTGCGGGGGCAGCGACGGCCTTGCAGCCGAAGCTGCGCACCGTTCTTCCCTTTTCATCCCTTGCGGGACACCATCATGCGGCTGAGCATCGCATAACCGGGGTATTTTTCAAGTCATGAGCGGACCGCGTTCCGCACACACCTGTTCCGCCGCCTCTTCATCCTCATGCTCGCCCAGATGCGCGGGGAAGGCATTACCGCTAAGCAGAATGACCAGCATGGAGAGCGCACAGACGCCAAGCGCCACCGGCACCAGAACGCTGACCCCATACACCGCCAGCAATTGCCCGCCGAGTGCGGAACCAAGCAGAATGCCGAGGTTACTGGTGCTGTTGATGGCCGCCCCGGCCGTATCCGCCGTGGTGGCACGGGCACGAATGGCACCGGACATCATGAACGGAATGATGGACGCATAGCCCGCGCACCACAGAGCCGCGACACCCACGCCACCCCATGCCGGCATAAACTGGCCGCCCAGCAGCCCAATCCCCAGCGAAATAGCAGCCCCCGATGCCAGCACCCCCACACGTGGCCAGCGGTCCACCATAAGGCCAGACGCCCACAGGCCGGACAGGCTGAACACCCCGATAAACAGCAGCGCCACACTGACAGAGGTTTCCGGCAGGCCATGCGCCATCAGCAGCGGGGCGATGTAGGTGTACACCACGTTATGCCCGACAAAAAACAGCGCATTGGCCGAGATTACCCACGCAAAAGCCCGGACAGACTCACGCGGCACTTTATAAGGCCCGGACGGACGCCCGGCGGGTTTGATGACGGGCGGCAGACACACCGCAATCAGCACCGTCAGGACCGCAGCCAGACCCGCCACGACCATAAGAGCGACGCGCCAGCCCGCCAGCTGGCTGATGGCCGCCGTTCCCGGCACGCCCAGCACGCCGCCCATGGAAGAGCCACCAAACACAAAAGAGATGGCCCGGCCTGTCAGTTTTTTAGGAACCAGATGGGCCGCATAGGCGGACACCATGGACATGAGCAGCGCATGCGCGCCGCCGCCAATCGCGCGGCCAAAACACACGATGCCAAAGGTGGGCGCAAAGGCTGAAATCAGGTTGGAAACCACATACCCCGAAAGGGCGATAAGCAGCAGACGTTTGCGCTCGACGCGCGCGGTCAGCACCGTCAGCGGGACAGCGGCCACCGTGACAATAAGCGCATAGGCGCTGACAGCAAGCCCGGCGCGGCCTGTGCTGATGTTAAAAGCGCGCGCCATATCCAGCAGAAGCCCAACGGGAGCAAGCTCACTGGTGATAGCCGTAAAGGTTGCCGCGCACAGCGCGACAAGGCCGATCCGTGTTGAAACAGAAAGCGTGCTGAACACTGTTTTCACCCTTGCTCAAAGCGTTCGTCAAAGGGCGGTGTCCATATCGTATTTTTTCTAAAAATCTTCCCCTAAAAAACCGCTGCAACAATTCGTGAACAGGAGAGTGAGGTTGGCGGGTTTTACGAAACCCGCTCCTGCTCAGATCGGCCACGCCAGCAGCCGCGGAAAAGCTGGGGAAATGCCCCACAGGCCGCATGCCGGAGGGCGCACCTGCCCCATGCCAGCCACCGGGTGGGAAGGAAGACAATTTTGTGACGGGAGGGGGTGAGGCGGGAGGAAGAGAGCAACCGGGCAGTCCCCTGCCCTCCTCCCAACCCGAATCAGGGGCCGGACCCTTGAAGAATGGTCCGGCCTGTCTTGAGGTTACCTTATTTGCCTTTGGCCAGTGGATTGACCACCGGGGTATCTTTCCGCAGACTTTTGACCAGTTCCGGCGTCACCTGATGGTCGCCGGTGCCGAATGTGGCCGTGATGTAGTTTGTCAGGGCCGCAATTTCCGCATCGCTCAGACGCTGGACGTTGGACTGACCATCAAAGCCCGGCATGAAGGCATGTTCCGTGCCTGCCGTGCGATCCACCCCTTTGAGGATGGTCATAATCAGGTTATCCGGACGCCCGGCCCCCACTGTGGAGTTGTTAAACAGCGATGGCACGTAATGGTCCTTCGTGCCAGCGCCATCATGCCCGTGGCAGGCGGAACAGTTGGCATCATAGATGTGCGGGCCATCCATTTCCGCCAGATCATCAATCCGCTGCGGGCCTTTGGTGCGGATGTCGGGCATTTCTGCTGCCTTACCGGCAGCGTCACGCGCGGTATGGTCGGCATCATCATCCATCGGCGCGACCTTCAGGATAAAGGCGGCCAGCGCGTGCAGGTCCGCATCCGTCAGGTGGCTGGTGCTGTGCTCCACGGCCTCGGCCATGGGGCCAGCAGCCTGAGCGCGACCGGCCACATGCCCGCTGCGCAGGTAGGCCACCAGATCATCCTCGCTCCAGTCACCAATACCACCGGTTTTGCTGGAGGTGACGTTGGGGGCATACCATGTGCCGAGTGACCCACCCGCCAGATAATGGTCCTGCTTTTCACTCAGCATGAAGTTACGCGGAGTATGGCAGGTGCCACAATGTTCCAGCGCATTGGCCAGATAGCGGCCACGACGCAGCGTGTCATACGTGCTGGAATCACCCGTTTCCGGCGTTTCCTTACTGGCGACAAAGTTCCACGCCATCATGGCTGAACGGAGGCTGGCCGGGAAAGAGAGATTTGTCTCCTCCGGGGATTCCGCCACAGGTTTGACCACGTGCATGAACCACGCATACAGGGCCTTTACGTCCTGATCCGTCATGCCGGCGTAAGACACATACGGCATGACAGGATACAGGTAAGACCCATCCTTGCGCACCCCATGACGGAGCGCGTTTTCAAAGTCGGCTTCCGTATAGGAGCCAATGCCGTGCTGCGGGTCCGGCGTGATGTTGGTGGCAACCACATCACCCATCGGGGTGGCGATTTTCAGACCGCCCGCAAAGGGTTTTCCGCCCGGTTTGGTATGACAGGCCACGCAGTCTGCCGCTGTGGCGAGATACGCGCCACGCGCCAGTTCTGCATCCGCACTTTCCGGCTGGGCCGCGGCATTTGTGCCGGAAGCCGGGGCCATGGCGGCCCCGGTTGCTGCGGACTGGCTGTTTGCAGGCGTTGCAGCCTCCCCGGCGGGAGCCGGGGTCTGAGAGGTTGGGCTGTGGTCAGATGTTTTGGCATCGGACCCGGCGGCAGGCTTGCCCTCTTCCGCCACAGGTGCGGGTACCGTGGGCTGAGCGGGTGCAGGCTGTGCGGCAGGCTTGTCGGCAGGTTTATCCGCAGACTGAGCCAGCCCGACCGGAGACAGAGCAACCGGAGCAAGGGCCACGCCACCGAGTGCTGTTCCGGCAACGAGGGCGGAACAGAGGAGAGTTCTGAAATCAGCCATGAAGCAGTTCTTTTTTCAGCGTATCTGCAACACGCAGCGCCAGCGCTGCGACCGTAAGAGTGATGTTGCCCGTGCCCACGGTTGAGAAAACTGAGGAACTGGCAATGAAGAGGTTCTCATGGTCATGCGTCCGGCAATGGCCGTCCACCACGGAATCCTTGGGGTCCGTACCCATGATGGTGCTGCCGGAGGGATGGTCCTGCGGGAAGTAACCCGGGGTCCATTCCTCATCCGTGCCGTGCATCAGGCCGATCAGCTCCTTGAACACCTTGCGGGTGTGTTCACAGCTTTTCACGGTATATTCCGGCAGTTTGTAATACACGTCCGGGTGCGGAATGCCGAGAATGTCCTTGTTGGTCTTGCTCAGCGTCAGGCGGTTATCCGGGTCGGGCAGCGCCTCGTTATGGCTGAACAGACGCACGGTGTGGGAGGACAGATACCGGATCTGCTCTTCCAGCTCCCGCCCGACATAGCCTTTGGAAATGGCCATCTGGGTGGCGAAATCGACCTGATTGTCATCCACCATATGCACCAGATACGCGCCGCGCTCATTCCGCCAGTCACCATCACGGAAATTGTCGATCACGTTCGTCTCCAGCGGGCCACGGCCCGGCCAGAGGGCTTTATCGCCACTAATGAACGTCACCTGCACGCCGGTATGGTCCATCATGTTCCGCCCGACATGGCCGGAACTGTTGGCCACACCGTCCGGGCTCTGCTCATCAGCGGAGACCAGCAGCAGTTTGGCGGTTTCAATACAATGCGCGGCAATCACAAAGTATTTGCCGGTTACGCGGTGTGAGTTTTTGTCCGGGTCATAATACTGCACGCCGGTCACGCGCTTGTTCGCGCTGTCACGCTCGATTTTATAGACCACAGCGTTGGGGATGAACTTCGCCCCGGCGGCCTCGGCATGGTACACGGAATAGCTGCCGTTATACATCGCCCCGATGGGGCAGATGGGCATGCAGTTATTGTGGCCTTCACACGTCGGGCGGCTGTCATACGGGCGGGTGTTACGGGCCTGCGGCTCATGCACCACGCGCCAGGGCGTCTTCTCGTCAATCAGCTTGCGGAACTGCTGCGCGGCGTAGGAAATGGGCAGCGCTTCCATCGGGTACGGCTGTTTGCGCGGAGAGCCGAGGTCTTCCTTGGCCGGGTCCGGGCCGCAGACGCCCATCATCACTTCCGCCTGATAATAGAACGGTTCCAGGTCTTCATATTTCAAAGCCCAGTCACGCCCCTGCCCGTAGCGGGTTTTCAGCTCAAAGTCGGACGGCAGGTAACGCCATGCGCACCCGGCCCAGTGCCATGTGGTGCCGCCCATCATACGCAGGTACACCTGCTGATAGGCTTCCGCATTCGGGCCGGAGGTGTGCAGGTAATCGTTCGGGGTGATCTGGTTGGGCGGATGTCTGGCCCACGGCACAGCCGGGAACGGTCCCTGATAAGAGGGCTTGTTTTCCAGATTACGGAAGTTTTCTACAAAATGCTGGCGGTCCACACGGGGGCCTGCTTCCAGCACAATGACGGAAATTCCGGCACGCGCGAGTTCATTGGCAATGGAAGACCCGGCAACGCCGGACCCGACAATGACAACATCGGCGGAAAGAGTCTGTTCAGAAGGCATACGGCTGATATTCCCGCTCTCAGGTCGGTTCTACGACGAATTTAGAGGGTGAAAGGGCTGGATGCCCTGTGGGACGGTCGACTTCCGGCGGCTGGGTGGTCCAGTAGAACGGGCCGCCTGTCGCGTAGGTTTTGGGGTAGATGGCGTCCTTCGTGATGTCGAACATCAGGGCGGAGCGATAGACCACCACCTTGCCGTCCGCCACACCGCGGTACCAGCCGGTGAGAATGTCATGGATGACATCCTTCAGAGCCGGGTCCGCCTTCTCCGCCGCGGCGGCAAAAGCAGTAGCGCTGGTGAACTGCCCGGAGCCCATCAGATTATGCAATTTGCTGATCTGCGCCTGCCGGTCGGCATTACTCTGCACAATTCCTGCATAGATGGCATTCCCAATACGCAGATCCAGCGTGGGCCGATCTGTCAGCAAACGGGAGACCGCCATGAACTGCGTGGCCACAGGGTCCGCGCCAGCTGCGGGGCTGGGTTGCGTTTCCTCCGCACCGGCAATGCCGCTGGCAACACCATACGTAACGGCAGCGCCCATGCCCGTCATCAGCATATCGCGCCGGGACATCCGCATCAGTCTTGCCATTCTCATAGCATTGGGCGAGACATTTTGCAGATTGACAGGCACGCAGGGCCAGTCTTTCTTCATGGTCAGTCCTTTTCCACAGGTTTGTACATAACCGGGCAGACCATCGGCCCAGATGAGCCATGGTCCTTTTTGTTATTTCATCAGGGGTAAAGTCTATAATGACGTACCCGGCAGGCATCCAGCCTGAAATTCCCGCCTTTCCGGATTTCCTCAAAATGATATTTATTCTCAAATAGAATACATATTATTGCCATTTTTGCAGGCGCATTGTTTTCTGTTCAGAATGTTTTGACCGCCTGCACAGGGTTATTCTGGCCATGACGCCCTCCGAGCCCCCGACTGCGGCCCTGATTGCCTTCCCCGGCCGGACTGATGAGCCTCACACTTTTCTGAATATTACAAAGACGTAGCCCGTATTGACCGGCCTGCGGCGTCTGTTATATTGCTACCAATATATTTTACATATCAAATATTCCCACCCTAACAAAATAGAGGTTTCTGGTGACCCAGCACGGCCTGCCCGCTCTGGATGATTCCGCGTTCAGTTCCATGGCGCTCACCTTTCGCGTCATGCGGCTGGCGGCGGTGTGGCGCACGCGGCTGGAACGTGCCCTGCGCCCACACGGCATGACCGTGGCGGTCATGCGGCCTCTGGCATATCTGATGATGATGCCCGAAGGCACCACCCAGCGGGATCTGGCTCTGGTGATGGACACGGACTGCTCCGCCCTGGTGCGGGTGCTGGACCTTCTGGAAAAGGAAGGCCTGCTCTCCCGCACGCCGGATGCGCAGGACCGCCGCGCCAAATGTCTGAGCCTGACCGCAGCGGGGCGGGAAAAATGCGCTCTGTTCCACAAGGTTGCAGGAGAAGTGGAACACAGCATGAAACAGGGCATGACCGCGCAGGATACGCAGGGCCTTCTGGCCCGCATGGATGCCCTTCTGACCACCGCCCACTCTCTGCCCTCTTAAGGCCTTCGGAATAGCCTGCGCCATGTCCAACAGTTTTTCAGACACACTCCGCCGCCTGATGCCCGCCATGTTTGCAGAGGATGAGCGCTGGCAGGCCACATTGGGCACCGCCGCCTATACGGCGCGGGTGTTCCTGTGCATTGGCATTGCACTGTTTCTGGCCTTCATGTTCCAGTTGCAGTCCCCCATGAGTGCGGCGACCACGGTGCTGATTGTGGCAAACCCCACAGTAGGGGCCATGGTTTCCAAAAGCGTGTGGCGTGTGATTGGCACGGTCATTGGCGCGTCCATCAGCGTGGGCGTGATGGCGGCGTTTGTGCAGTCTCCGGTGCTGTATTTTGCAGCGCTTTCCGTCTTTGTGGGGCTGGCCTGTATGGTCGCCACCTTCCTGCGGCTGTTCCGCGCCTATGCCGCCGTGCTGGTGGGCTATACGATTGTGATTGTGTCCGCACCGGCTTTTGCCAACCCGGAGCATATCTTTCTGGCGGCTATGGGACGGCTTTCTGCTGTGACAACCGGCGTTGTGACCACTGCTTTTGTGTTCATGCTGACTTCCCCGCGCAAGCCTAGCCGGGTGTTAAGTGCGCTGGGGGATGCGTTCCGGGAAACAGTCCGCCATGCCTTGTCCTTTCACGCAGCGGAAAGCCAGCACCCCACAACGGCAGCCGCCACGGAGCACGCAGCGGAACAGATTGAGCGTCTGGAAACCGCAGCGCCTGCCCCGTCTTTCCGCGCGTTGCCGCAACCGCTCTATGACAGCCGCAGCCGCCTGCTGGCCCGCATGGCCGGCCTTGGGCCTGCTATTGAATATGCCGCGGCTGATGACCGGGACATGCAGGCCCGCGTCAACCGCCTGCGCATTGGCCTGAGCCGCCTGACCGGGCTGATTGTGACATACCACCCCTACTGGCTGAACCTCTCTCTGGCCAACGGGGCCTCCTGCGCGGTGCATCAGGAAGTGGCCGCCACGCTAACGCGCATTCTGGAACTGACGGAAAAGCCGGGCTGGCAGGAAGACCCCAAACCTATTTCCGCCTGCATCCGCACCACGCTGCATGCGCTGGAGCGGCTGGAACAGCAGACGACATCCCCCACCGTTCTGGCCTCACTGGACAATACGCGGGATGTGCTGGTGCAGCTGGATCAGGCCTTGCATGACCTGACAATCCGCCGCCCGACCCGCGCGCGCATGCCCCTTCGCCCCTATCTGGAATGGCCCATGGCGCTGCGTAACGGCGCACGCGGCATGTTTATTGCGTTGCTGGCCGGGATGATGTGGTACGTGCTGCACTGGAGCACCGGGCCGATGCTGATGCTGTTTGTGGTGGCGGCTTCCAGCCTGCTGTCCACAACGCCCTCTGCCGCAAAAACCAGTCCGTTGATGGCCTGCGGCACGGCCCTCGCTATTCCTGCCAGCTTTTTGTGCCACACGCTCGGCCTGCCGCAGATTGATGGTTACCCGCTGCTGTGGCTGACCATTTGTCTGTTTCTGCTGCCCGGTGTCTGGTTGCAGTTCCACCCACGCTACAGCATTGGTGCATTTGGCTATGCGGTGTTTTTCACCATGATGCTGGCCGTGAATAACCCGATTACCTATGACGACCTGACACTGACCAACAACTGGATGACCATGGCGGTCGCGTGCGTTCTGCTGGTGCTGGTCTTCCGGGTAATCTTGCCTGCAAACCATCGGCTGGATGCGGCGCGGCTGGTCTCCTCCCTCACTCGCAGTGTGCAGCGTCTGGCCCTTGCTCCGCAGAACCGGAAGGTGATGTGGGTGGCATGGGAAGGGTTCCAGATTCAGAAAATCTCCCGGATGATGATGCGGTTTTCCTTTCTGACAGACAACGTGGACCGCCGGGGCTATACAGATGCCGCCTTTGCCGCTCTCTCCCTCGGGCGGCTGATTGTCCGGCTGCGCTGGAACGCAGGCCACACCCTGCCCGATGGCCAGACCCATGACATTCTGGAAGAGGCTCTGGGCGCCTTCCGCCACCTGCATCGCGCCCCGCTGGAAACAGCAGCCAGCCTGAGCCTTGCCGCGCAGAAAATCAGCGCTATCCCTGACCACCCCGGCACCGCACTGGCGCGAGACCGTGTTGTGTCCTGCCTTGAACAGGCGGCCTATATCATCCGCTCCGTGCCGGGCTTTTTTGACCGCCACGGCCCGCTGCAACTTACGGCAGATATGCCGGGTGCGGATGCCCCTGTTTCTGCCATGGTGCCGCAGCGGCATGTGGTGTTTGGGTAAACAGAGCAGCAGGAGGCATCCTGCGGCACTGTGTGTAACAGTTCCACACAGTGCCGCAGGATTACCTTTTCTTGTTATCGGCTTAAGCGGTGGCGTGCCTTACTCGGTCACATCAGCCGCAGAACATGCGGCAGGCGCGTTGACAGGATTGCAGCGCGCCACAGCACCGCCGGGGAAGGCAACAGTGTAGTTGTTCCACGGCGCTGTTTCAAAAGCAGGGTAATCCGTGCTGATGATCTGCGCACCGGACTGAAACGCAATCTCCCGCCGGGTCACATCCCCCTGGCGGGCTTCTACCGTATTAGCGTCTGAACGGGTTCTGACCAGATAACCCTTTTTAACAAGAGACTGAATATTCTGGAGAGCGGCAGTATTATCAACCGCAGCGCTGCCGTTACCGGAGCGCCCGACAAAGCCTTCATTCGCTTCCGTAAACGCAGCATCCGGGTCTCCGGGGCGACCATTGGTAAAGACAACGCGGCCGCGCAACGCCGGGTGCCCGTCCACATAACGCGCCGTATCATGCGGGCGGTCAAACGTGAACACAACCTTGCCACGGCCAAAGGCCAGAGCAGGCCAGCCACGTTTTAAAATAGCCTCCTCCAGCGTGGCGTAGGAACCGCGCACATCATCCGGGGTCAGAATATTCTCCCGACCGAAGACGGACAGCAATTCCGCATCCAGCTTGTCATACGTCGCTTTGGTAAACTGCTCGGGCTGGGTGAAGGGCAGCTTGCCGCCGGGCAGCGGCACATCCTGCTTGGTTTCCAGATCAATATAGAGCGGAAGATGATTGGGATGTGCGTCTGACCATTCTTTGATCATCGTCAAACACTGGCGCAAAGGCTCACAGCTGGACCGCTGATCAATATCCACAATATGCATGACCTTGAAGTCTGTGCCCTGCTTATCGGTCGCATCACTCTGGTCCGCATCCGGGGTGAAGCCTGCCTTTTTCTCCCACGCCACGCCGCGCGGGTGCGCGTAACGTTTGCCCGAACTATCGGCATAAATATCAATCTCAAGCTGGCGCACACCGCCGTCGAGCTGAGATTTCAATGAACCATGCTGATAATCCAGTGCGTTTGCCATCTCTGTCGACTGGCTTTTCAGCCAGGCGAGCGTTGTGGGAGAGAGGCTGCGCCGATAGCTGTTGTGCGTGCCGATCACCTGAATCTGGTTCATTTTGAGGGTGTCGTCCGCAAAACTTGCGGGGGCTGACAAAACAGAAAAAGCACAGAGGAGCGCAGGAAACGCACAAAAAACCGGTTTCATGGAAATGTCCCATTTCAGCAGGATGAGAACGGACTCTGTCTATGGGAGGCCGATGGCCCGCATGGAATAAGAATGAGGGCGCAGGAAGTAAAGAAACTGCTCCTCTTTTTCATATTTATTTCACAAACCATTATCTACAGGTTCTATGAAATAAATTTCATTTTTTAACCAGGATAAGACAAATACAAATCGAGAAGCATTTGTGAAACTTATATTACGAACAAGGAATCATTCTTTTGCCGGGGCATGAATCTTTGTAAGGGGTGAATCATTCGAAATTCCTATGACTGAAGGATGCCCACAACCATGTCCGTATGCCGCAGTCAGCTGGTGCTGTTCCACGAATGTCCCGGAAAAATTTCCTTATGAAGAAAACACTTTTTAAGTTTGTTTTGTGTTGCGGCATCGTCCTTCCATGCGAGGCATGGGCGGAAACAGAGAACGCCAAACCTGCGGAGCATAAACCCAGACAGGCCCCCCATAAGGCCGAGCCGCCCCGCACTCTCAAGGTCACAAAAAAGTCTGGGGACCATGCAGAGTCTGGTCTGGAATCCGTGATGGTGACAGCCCAGCGCCGGGCAGAAAACAACCAGAATGTGCCGATTTCCATCCAGCACATTGATGGCAAAACGCTTGCAAACGCTGGTTATACCGCCCTGACCGACCTGCAATATCTGGCACCTGGCGTGCAGTATGACCCAACACAGGGTGCTGCTTTTCAGATCCGTGGTGTTGGCAGCGAGTCTTTTGACTTTTCCAATGCAAAATCCGTCAGCGTGGTGGTGGATGATGTTGTGATGGATGCCCAGCGCGCCAACGGGATGATTGGCATGGTGGATATCAACAATGTTGATATCATGATGGGCCCGCAGGGTACGCTGTTTGGCATGAACTCCACATCGGGTGTGATTGCCGTGACAACCGGAAAACCGGTGCTGAACAAACTGACAGCTCGCACCAGCGCCAGCTATGGTGAACATAACGAACGCATTCTCAATGCAACCGTTAATATTCCACTTGGCAGTAAGGCCGCTTTCCGTATTTCCGGCTTTGACAATGCGCAGGACGGCTTTGGCCGCAATGTGGTGCTGAACAAGCTGGTCGGCTCAACCAATGAATATGGTGGCCGTGCCAAATTCTATGTCGAACCCACAGATAATCTGGATATTACCCTACAGGGCGATTACGCCCACCATTGGGATAGCAGCGTGCGGACCCCTGTGGGTGGGCAGAGTGCCGCAGTGACATCTGAACTCAATTCTCTGGGTATCTATCCCAATGCAAAGAACGCGGACACGGCTGACCCCATCTATGGTAATATTGTTTCAGAAGAATATGGTGCGGCTCTGAAGATCCACACCAAAATTGGCGAAAATGACCTCAACTTTATTAGTGCATGGCGTCAGTCACTCTATAACAACAACACGCCGGTCGATCTGGTTCCGCTCGATGTCTCTGCTTATTATCCCTATAACTTTGGGAGCCTGACGACACGCAAGTTCAGCGATGAAATTCGGTTCTCATCCCCCAAAGGGCATTTTCTGGAATGGCTGGCCGGTGGGTTCTTCAACCGCCTTGATGCCCGCCAGACACAGTATCAGTGGGGCACGGCAGGGGACCCGCTCTATGTTGACGGCGTTCCGGCACAGAACCTGTATAACAACTCCGGTGCGGTCGGGCAGAGTGGGAATACCTCTCTTTTCCAGTCCCGCAATGAGTCTCTGGCGGCCTTTGGTCAGCTGAAGTTCAATATTTCCCGCCACTTTGATATTGCGATCAGTGGGCGTTACACCCACGATAAGAACTCTCAGGGGCTGAGCTTTATCAATACGGATGCTCAGGCTGTCACGGGATATAATCCAACCTTTACCCCGACCCATAACGCGCCCGTTTACCCGTGGGGCCAGATGACAGGGCAGAACTTCTCAGGCCGGATTTCGCCTGAATACCACTTCAACCCCAATGTCATGGCCTATTTTACCTTCTCCACGGGCTACAAACCGGCAGGCATCGCTTTTGTGGGGAACAATTACGACCCCTACCACAAGGAAACCGTCAAATCCTACGAAGTCGGCATGAAGTCTGAATGGATGCACCATAAGCTGCGTCTGAACATGGACGTGTTCCGTGAAGACTTTACCGATTTTCAGGCGACTGTGCTGACCCCTGTTCCGGCAGGAAATGGCACCACTATTCTGACAAGTGCTATCGGGAATGCCGGCGGACTGGTCAGTCAGGGTGTGGAAGGTAATGTTGCCTACAGACCGATTCCGGATCTGACGCTCTCGGGTTCTGTCTCTTTTACGGACGCCCATTTTACGGACTACGTCGCCAGCACAAAAGCCAATTATACCAATACACGCCTGACCAATGCGCCGGTCTGGTCCGCCAATGCCTTTATTGACTACCACCATGACCTGACACCGCACCTTGGCGTGCAGGCGCATCTTGATTACGCCTATCGTGGCACGACATGGACCGTCACCGGGCAGCCTGATTATTCAAAAGTTCCGGCTTATAGCCTCGTCAACCTGCGTGTCAGCCTGCTGCCGCTTAACAAGCGCCTTCAGGTTGGGCTGTATGTGCGCAACATGTTCAACCAGTATTTCTCCACCGGCTACCAGCTTTACGGGACGGCAGGGTATCTGCACTACACCTCCCCCGATGCCCGTCGCACCATCGGCGGCTTTATCAACTTCAGCTACTAAGCCGCGCTATCGGCAGGCGTTCATCCTTTTAAGAAGGAGGCCGCCTGCTGGTTCTGCTTTACCCTAAGACAGCGTTTCCCTGTGGGCCGAGACTCAAAACATGCGCCAGATGGTCCCGTTCAATCTCGAACGGGCTATCCCAGCTTTCGGTTTCCGTGCAGATTTTTCCACGGATTTCGTAATAGTCCAGCCCGCGCAGCCCGGCGATGAAATAGAAAAACGTATCCGGCATGTTCCCCGGTGCCAGATTGATAATTCTGGTGCCTTTGCGGCAGAACATGATGTTGGTCATCGCGGCCCCCATCACGCCCACAACGCAGTCTGCATTTTTAAAGAGTTTGATCTGTTCCAGAAGGGTCAGTTCTGCGGGGTCCAGACACAAAAAGCCCTGTTCCTGCAAAAAGGCGATCAGGCCCTCTTCATTCCTGATGGTTCTGCCGCGATTTTTGCGCGTGAGATACAGCCTGCGGGCCTGTGCGCCGGGCACGCGGGCCACCATGTCATCCGTGCGGGAGAAAGCCAGCGGCGACATGTAAACCCCGTGATTGGTCAGGCCATCCACCACCACCAGTTCCTTGAAAAAGGCGACATCCTGCACGCCCATTTCATGGTAGAGCGCCACAAAGGACGTGCTGAGCGCCACACTATCCCGCAGCACGCGGGAAAAATTGCCACTCAGACGCGGCACGACAAGGGAGCAAAGCGGCAAATGCTCTTCTGCCAGCCAGAGTTTTGGTAGCAACTCGACCATCCAGTGCCCGTAATTCTGTTCCCCGCGTTTGCGCAGCAGCAGGGAGGACGGAGTAACCACCTGCACGGTCTGCGCCTGCTCGGCCTGTAGGATCTGGGCCAGCCCCTGCGCACATTCTTCCGACGTGTGCTGGGCGATGCTTTGCTGCACCAGCTTTTTGTCCTGCGTAAACACCAGACCTTCCAGCGTGACATACACATCAAACAGTTTGGTCAGGCGCACAGAGCCTGCGGGAAACGCGCCGGTAAACCAGCCGGGGCGCATGGCGTCCAGAATATGCGGCGGGATGGTGGAGGGGTTGAGCACACGCGGGGGAGCAAGTTCAAACGCCGGAGAGGGAACGTCTGCCACGGGCACTCTGTGCAGGCTCTGGATATCCACCACGTCCACTTTTGTGCGCTCCCCTCTTTCCCGGCTGAGAGACTGTGATGCGGGTTTAACGGTCTTTCTGCAACAGTCTGGCCCAACGTGTCAGCCATTCCTGTGGGCTAAGGTGTGGCTTGCCCGGCTTAATCCGCTGTCATACTTTAAGGAAATATTAATATCTGACAGAGGAGAGCGCATGATCCCGTATTCCTTTCTCTCCAGAACTCTTGGCTTGTCAGCCGAGCAGGCTGATGAACACTCTGTGACGGTCCCTCACTCTCTGCTGCTTTTGCTAATTGAAAACTATCTGCGGCATCAGCCGTTTGATGAAGATGCCTACCTGCGCACCAATCCAGATGTGGCGGACGCCATCCGGGCCGGACACATATCCTCCGCGCAGGAGCACTATGCCACGCGTGGCTATTGGGAAGAGCGGGACGGAGCCGCCCCTCCCTTTTGTGAAGACTGGTATCTGCGCCAGAACCCGGACGTGGCCATTGCCGTCCAGCTTGGGGAATGCCCCTCCGGTGCCGCGCATTATAACCATTACGGACGGAAGGAAGGACGCTGCCCCAGCCCGGAGCAGGCGGACCTCTACACCACATGGCGTACCTTTACTGCGCCACCGCCACGTCAGGCCGCCTGAGGGAACAGACCCTCTAGCCATAAACCAGCGACCACGATACGGTCTGCCGCATCCATGAAAACTGATCGTTCCTTCCTGCCCAGACTGAGTCTGGCGCTTTTCCTTTCCTACCTCAGCGTGGCGTTGTCTCTGACAGCCGTGCCGGTGTACGTCATGTCCTGGCCGGGGTTCAGCAACGTGCTGGCCGGTCTGGCGGTGGGTATTCCGTTCCTCTCCACCATTTTCACCCGTAATTATGCCGGGCAGATTGCCGATGCCTCGGGCGGCCACCGCTGCATGCGGCGCGGGCTGGTGCTGTATGCGTTGGCCTGCGGGCTTTGCCTGCTCTCCACCCTACCCGCCCTTCCCCCCTTCGGGCGCTATGGCGTGCTGATTGCCGGGCGACTTTTGCTGGGACTGGGTGAGAGCCTGTGCATTGTCGGCATGATGGGCTGGGGTATTGGTCTGGCCGGGCAACCGCAGGCAGGCCGGGTGATGGCCTGGACCGGGGCCGCCATGTATGGCGCGTTTGCTGTGGGGGGACCGGTGGGGCTGATTGTCTATCAGCACTTCAGTTTTGCCATCCTGATGGCCGTGAGCGCCGCTCTGCCGTTAGTGGGGCTGGCGCTGATCAGCACATTGCCAGCCGCCCCTCTGCATACGGGGCATCGGGAACCGTTCTGGGCCATTCTGAACAAGATCCGCTGGCCGGGGCTGGCTGTTGCCTTGCAGGGAATTGGGTTTGCAGCCCTCGGGGCCTTCCTCTCTCTGCGGTTTCTGCAGGCCGGATGGTCTTACGCCGGGTGGGGGCTGACCTGCTTTGGCGTGGCCTTTGTGGCTATGCGTTTGCTGTGCGGACATCTGCCGGACCGGATCGGCGGGCTGAAAGTGGCCCTCCCGTCCCTGTTGGTGGAAGCCGTCGGGCTGGCATTGATCTGGGGAGCACATTCGCCGGAAGTCGCATTAATTGGCGCGTTTCTCACGGGAGCAGGTTGTTCCATGGTCTACCCCTCGCTGGGGGTGGAAGTCGTGCATCTGGTGCCCGCCCCCATGCGCAGCACAGCGCTGGGCGGGTTTTCCGCGTTTCAGGATCTGGCCTACGCCGCCACCGGGCCGCTGGCCGGGTTTCTGGCAGACCGCAGCGGTTATGCCGAAGTCTTCCTGCTGGGCAGCCTGTGCGCCATGTTGGGAGCAGGCCTTGTGTGCCTGCTGTTAGCACTGAAGCCTCAGAGCCGCTGAAAGCAGCGCGCGACCTCGTCCGGGTTGACCTCATCCAGCGTCGCAGGTTGCCAGCGCGGCGCGTTGTCCTTGTCGATCAGCTTGGCGCGCACCCCTTCCAGAAAATCCGGGCGATGCATCAGGTGGCTGACCAGCGTGGTTTCCTGCACAAAGGCGTCATCCAGTGACTCCAGCGTGCGCGCCCGGTGCCATGCGGCCCATGTGATCTGAAGAGAAAACGGGCACAGGCGGGAAAGCGCCTCATGATCCTGCCGGGCGGCTTCACTGCCGTCGGCCTCCAGATTGTGCAGGACCTGCGCCAGATCGGGCGCATTATAGCATGCCTCCACCGCATGTTCCGGAGCGGCGGGGACGGGCTGGGCGAGCGTTGCCAGCATATCCGGCACCGGCTGAGTGGCGAGTTGCGTGACGAGATCCGGCAGGCTGGCGGAAGGCAGCAGATAATCCGCAAACCCGTTTTGGACTGCCTGAGCCCCGGTCATCCGCTCCCCAAGCAATGCCAGCCGCAAGCCGGAAAGTCCGGGCATCTGGGCGAGAATCCACGAGCCCCCGGCGTCCGGCGTAATACCAATGCCGGTTTCCGGCATGGCCAGCACAGACCGCTCCGTAACCACCCGATACGGCACATGCCCGCCCAGCCCGATGCCGCCCCCCATGGCGATCCCATCCAGCAGCGAAACAATCGGTTTCGTGTAAGCCGCAATCTGCCGCATGACGTCATACACCCGGGTAATTTTCCGCACCCCGGCCTCCGGTCCTTCCACGCGGATCAGATCGCTCAAAGCGCGCAGATCTCCACCGGAGCAGAAGGCTCGCGGGCTTGTGCTGTCCAGCAGCAGCAGCGTGACGTCCGGGTCCTCTTCCCAGGCCTCCAGCACACGGGCGATGCCCTCCGCCATCTCCAGATCCACCGCATTAAGCTTGGCTGGCCGGTCCAGCCGGATGCGGCCCACCGGCCCTATCCGTTCTGTTTTGACGGTCGGCGTGCCGGAAAGGAGGGCTTCAGTCATTGCTTTCCTCTTATATTCATGCACAAAACACTGCGTCTGGAGTGGGATGAAGGAGAGCAGATGTTGGCGCTGGAAACCAGTACCTTCCGCAACGCAATGGCCAGACTTGGTGCTGCTGTTAATATTGTGACCACTGGAACGCGGGAAGACCCCGTGGGGTTTACCGCCTCCGCCGTCTGCTCCGTGACGGATACCCCGCCGACCCTGCTGGTCTGCCTGAACCGGGCGAGCCGTGCGCGCGAGGCGTTTGTGATGGGCGGGCCGCTGTGCGTGAACGTGCTTTCCGCCACGCAGCAGGCGCTGTCCAACCATTTTGCCAGCCCCAACAGCATGGCGGAACGCTTTGCCACCGGGCACTGGACCACACTGGCCACCGGCGCGCCGGTGCTGGAAGAGGCCGTGGCCACGTTTGACTGCCGCATTAGCCAGATTGTGGAAGTGGGCACGCATAGTGTGCTATTTGGGGTCGTTGAAGCCCTGCGCATTCATGAAACGGCGGGTGGGCTTGTCTATTTCAACCGCGCCTATCACGCTCTGCCCCATACGGCGCCTTAATCTGACAGGACCCTGACCCATGGCCCCTCGCCCCAAAATGGAACATGAAGATGACGTGCCGGTTATTACCGTTCGCACACTGATTATCATTCATGTCTGTCTGGCAGTGTTCATTCTGCTGTGGGGCTGGCTGGACTGGTCTTTGCCGCAGTAAAAAGCGGGCTTAAGGGCTGTTACGCCCTAAAACGCTGCACCAGCCCGACCAGCAGAAAGCCCGCGCCGCCCAGAAGGGCGATCCAGAAGGACGTCGGGCAATCTGTATACCATGACAAAATCAGGCCGCCCCATGCTTCGGCCAGAGCGAGACCGGCCGCTGCGCCCAGCCCAGCGAGCGGGGACAGGCCCAGCCGCAGCACGGTTGCCGCCGGGGCGACCATGAGCGTGAAAACCAGCAGAACACCGGTTATCTGCGCACATTCTGCCGTAGCAATTGCTACGAGAGCCAGAAACAGCACATCCAGCAGTTGAAGCGGAACGCCTTTGGCTTCCGCCATTTCCGGTTGCAGGGTGGCAAACAGCAGCGGGCGGGCCATGATGCCAAGCCCCATCAGGCACCCGGCGGAAAGCAGCGCCAGCCAGCCCAGCATACCGGGGCTGATGCCCAGAATATCCCCAAACAGCAGCGCCGTGGCCGCACTGGCCGAGCGGGTGAGCAGGTGCAGGAACAGCGCTCCCACGCCCATGGCGACAGACAGCACAAGGCCGATCATCACATCACGCCCGGCTACGCGGTCTCCGGCCAGACCCATCAGAATACCGGCAGCCAGTGCACCTCCGGCCAGTCCGGTCAGGGGGGAAAGACCGAGCATGAGCGCGCCGGTTGCTCCGGCAAACCCCACGTGAGAAAGCGCATGGCTGGCGAAGGTCTGCCCGCGCAACACCAGAAACCAGCCGACCGGGCCGCACACCAGCGCCACCAGCAGCGCGGCCAGAAACGCCGTGCGCATGAAGTCATAATCAAGCATGCGCGCCGCACCCTCCGCAGTCATGTTCCTGCAAGGCCGAGCCGCCGCCTTCCGCCACCACAAACACGCGCCCTCCGGCCCGCACCACATCAACAGGGGCGCCATACAGGGCCGTGAGAGCTTTGGTGGTAATCACCTCATCCACCGTGCCGAGCAGCGCCTTGCCCCGGGCCAGATACAGCACATGGTCCATCAGGCCGAGCAGCGGATTGATATCATGGGCGGACATCAGCACCGTCATGTTCCGGGCGCGCGCAAGGGTGTGAATGCGCTCCACCGTCTCCCGCATGCGGGCGGGGTCCAGACTGGCCAGAGGTTCATCCAGCAGGAGCACGGATGGGTCATCCAGCAGCGTTTGCGCCAGC
Source organism: Acetobacter sp. P5B1 (assembly GCF_018811985.1). Taxonomy (NCBI): domain Bacteria; kingdom Pseudomonadati; phylum Pseudomonadota; class Alphaproteobacteria; order Acetobacterales; family Acetobacteraceae; genus Acetobacter; species Acetobacter sp. P5B1. The sequence goes on from NZ_JACRVS010000022.1 coordinate 33,186, forward strand.
AGCAGGCGCTGGCGCTCCCCGCCTGACAAAGCAGCCACCGGCCTTTGCGCCAGATTTTGCGCATCGACCGCCGCAAGAGCGGCATCTACTGCCGCCCGCCCGGCGCGACCATACCAGGGTAGCCCCCAGCGTTGCCCGTGCAGGGCCGAGGCCACCATGCTCCAGCCGGTAAACTGCCCGCCAATCAGCTTGCGCATCTGCGGCATATAACCCACAGCGCGATGCCCACGGCGCACCGGCTGACCGTTGATCTGCATGCTTCCCTGCACTGCCGGCTCCAACCCCAGAAGCGCGTGAAACAACGTTGTTTTCCCGGCTCCATTGGCCCCCAGAACCCCGACAAAACTGCCTTGCGGGATTGCCAGACTGATCTGGCTCAGCACAACGCGGCCACCCCGTGCCAGCGTGACATCCTGCAGGCTGATACTCTCTGGTGCAACGTGCGGTTTTGACAGGCTCGCCTGTGCAGGCTCTGCCGCACTCTGCGCGCCTGATCCGGCATGAGAGTGGCCGCAAGCCTCAGGATCGTGCGGAGGTGATAGGGGGAATGTCATGGGGTAGGCTGGCCAAGTACCTGCGCCACCTGCGTCAGAATACCGTGCATCCAGTCCTGCCAGTGGGTGTCAGGCGGCATGATCTCACGCACCGGCAGCACCGGCACTCCGGCGGTGTGCGCCTGCGCAATCAGCCGTTGCACGGAGGGGCGGTCGGCCTGTGCGTTATAGGCCACAAACCGCACGGCATGCTGGCGGATATCGGCATCAAACTGCGCCACGGAGGACGCCGGCGGCTCGACATCATTCATAACGGCCACCTGAAAAGCCTGCTCCTTCATCACCAGACCAAGGCTATCGGCCAGCGGCGTAAAAACCGGCTCCGTCGCGGCTACGGGCTGGCCCTGCACCTGTGTGCGCAGGGTGGTCATGGCGTCCAGAACAGTCTGAATAGCGGCCATGACGGTTTTGCCCCGTGCTTCATACGCCCCGGCATGCTGCGGGTCCGTCGCCTGACAGGCGGCAATAAACCGGCTCACAAAGGCCGCAACGGCAGGCAGATTATACGCCAGATGAGCGTTATCGCCCTCATGCCAGCCGGTCCAGCCATCTGCTTTCACCACCGGCACCGGCGGCCCGCGCCGGGCCTGCACCAGACGGTCCAGCCAGGCATCATACCCCGCGCCGTTCGCCACAACGAGGCTGGCCTGCGCCACCAGTCGGGCATCTGCCGGGGTTGGTTCATACAGATGCGGGTCGATGGTCGGTGCGTTCAGAATAGAGGTGACGTGCATATCCGGCTCCGCCACCTGCGCGGCCAGATCGCCCCACGTATTTTCCGCAGCAACCACCACTGGCGTTTCCGCCGCCGTAGCAGAACCGGACCATATGCCGGCAAGCATCAGGCAAGACAAAACAGAAGCAGGAAAACGCATCAGGCTGATCCTTGTCGATCGGCTGTTCACAGAGGCAGTGCAGACCGGCAAACGAGTCCTGTGACCGCCAGCCGGGTGAACGTGATATTATAACATGATGACTTTGACCAGAACCCGAAGGGCTGGTCTGTTTTGCGTTCACTCTCTGGCATGCGTAAGATAGAGCCGCTCCCAAGGCCGGACTGGAGACAAACCGTGATTTCTGCCGCGCAGACTGTAGTGACCGCATGACCCCCACAGAGTTTTCCCCCGCGACCACAAGCCAGCTCGACCGGGCGGATGCCCTGTGCACCCGGCAGGGTGGGCGCATGACGCAGCAGCGCCGCGAAATTCTTGGTCTGATTCTGGACGCAAAAACGCCGGTTGGCGCGTATGACCTGCTGGAAAAGATCAAAACCCCGGACCGCCGCCCGGCCCCGCCGACAGTCTATCGCGCGCTGGACTTTCTGCTGGAACACGGGCTGATCCATCGGATTGAGCGCCTGTCCGCCTTTGTGCCCTGCACCCATCTTTTGCATGACGCACCCGGCCACGACCCCGACCATTGCCATGACCACGATCATGACACCTGCCTGCACACGGCGCAGTTCCTTATCTGCAAATCCTGCAAGAGTGTGACGGAAATTGCGGACTCCAGCCTGCTGACAACACTGCGCGGCATTTGCCGGGAGCAGGATTTTGTCATGCAGGGGGCATCCATTGAAGTCGTTGGCCTGTGCGCCGACTGTGCTGCCAAAGCCCGCCCGGCAGGCAAAGCCGCCCGCAAACAGGCTGCCCCCTCCCCTTCATGACCTCAAAACCGGGCCGCCCACCTGTGCAGTTTGACCTGCTGGGTGCGCAGCCCGGTAAAAGACCCCGCAAGGCTGGCACGCAGACCACACCGGCCCACAAGACAGACACTGACCGACCCCAGCGGATAACGTCCGCCAGACGCGCATCCCGCGCAAAAGCGGAAAACCCGTTACAGACCGATCTGTTTACGCACCCTCTGCCGCCGCGCCCCCGGCCACCCCGCACGCATCTGGATACCGAAGAACTTCGGCTTTCTACTGTGCCTGCCACTGGCTTTTCCCCGCACGCCACAGCTGACAGCTGGCTTTATCTGGTCACGGAGCCAGACACCGCCAGCCAGTTTCTGGCCGAGGGTCTGCCCTTGCGCAAAACTCACCCGCTTTTGCTGACAGAGCGCGGCGGCGTGGCGCACTGGCTGACGAAAATGACTGATGATCCACCGGGACTTTTCGCCATAACACCTGTGGTGCTACGTCTGCGACGCACCATGGTCTCCGAGTGGCTGGAACCGGACCCGGACCACAGCGCAGAATTTTCCGCTCCGTGTTATCTGCTGAGCGGAAGCAGATAGAAACAGGATCGATAAGCAACCATGACAGGAAACACGCAAAGCGACACGCTTCTGGCTGAAGTCACACGCGGAGGCCGGGTGGAATCCCGCCATTATGGCGCGGCTGTTGTGATGGATGCCTCGGGAAAAACCGTGTTTGCCACGGGTGATGTCACCACCCCCATCTATCCGCGCTCCACCGTGAAGGCCCTGCAGGCGTTACCGCTGCTAACGGAAGGCGCTGCGGACAAATACTCTCTGCCGCAGGAAGCCCTGGCGCTGGCCTGTGCCTCGCATCAGGGGGAGCCTGAGCATATTGCCGTTGCAGCAGACATGCTGGGCCGCACCGGGTGGGATTATGGTGTGCTGGAATGCGGCACCCACTGGCCGCTGGATGCCCATGCGGCCCGCGCACTGGCGGCCACGGGTGAGCAGGCCTGCGCTCTGCATAACTGCTGCTCTGGCAAGCATGCCGGCTTTATCTGCCTCTCCTGCGCGACGGGGCAGGACCCGGCCCATTACATTCGCCCGGAACACCCCATTATGCAGACCATGGCCCGTACGCTGGCCGACGTGACGGGTGTGCCGCATACCGATGCCAACCGGGGCACGGATGGCTGCGCTATTCCCACATGGGCCATTCCGCTCTCTGCCCTGGCACTGGCCTATGCGCGCTTTGCCACCGGCACGGGGCTGAGTGCGGACCGTGCGCAGGCTGCACAACGTCTGCGGGCTGCCATTTCCTCTGCCCCGTTCATGATTGCGGGCACGGACCAGTTTGATACGCTGGTCATGCAGGATCTGGCCCCGCGTGTGCTGACCAAAATGGGCGCGGAAGGCGTGATGATTGCCATTCTGCCGGAAAAAGGTCTGGGCATTGCCATTAAATGTCGGGATGGCGGCGTGCGGGCTGCGGAAACGGCTGCGGCGGCACTGATCGCCCGCTTTGGGGGTGAAGATGCCCCGATCCTGAACCACTTTATGCGCCGTCCGCTGAAGAACTGGAACGGTCTGGTGGTAGGTGAACTCCGCGCCTCTCGTGAACTGGCTGGAGACAGACTGCCCGACGCAGCGGCCTGAGCATCACGGTTTATAAAACGCCTGCGTCGACCTTATGGCAGCGTGGAGATTGGCCTCAGGCTATATCTGCGTTGCCGTGAGCCGCTACCTTCTTATAGGTGCTACGGCTGCCCCCTGCGCACCTGCAAACCCGCCTCTTGCAGCTGTGCCTGTCGGAAAAAACAAGAACAAAACAAAAACACTTTGTAGAAAATTCGTTTATTTTGAAGAAAGCATTAAAATATTTTTAGGGTGTATGGTCTGACATGATGCGTCTGCCTGACCCACAAAACGTCTTCATCCAGAGAAAAAGACCATCGGCAGCAGAGATTTTCTGTGTTGCCGGAAACCACACCAGCCGGGAGAAACCTGCATAAAACAGGGTCCCGGCTGGCGCAGCAGATCGGTCTGACTTCTGCGCACAGAGGCCAGACCGGAAAAACTTATTTCTTGCTGCGGGTTGTTTTGGAAGCTTTGCGGCCGCGCGTGGTAGCGGGCTTGGCTGCGGCTTCAGCCGCTTCTGCTGCCAGACGGTCATAGCGCTTCTGGCGGCGTGTTTCCTGCACAATACGCAGTTTTTCAACAGCGGAGAGACGCACTTTCTTTTCTGCCGGAGCAGCTTTAGCGCGCGGTGTGCGGGTTTTGACCGGGGCCGGAGCCTTACGGGCCGTGGTGGTTTTAGCAGCAGCCTGCTTGGGAGCAGCGGCTTTGCGCGTTGCTTTAACCGGCTTTGCGACTTCAACAACAGCGGCAGCAGCCGGACGACGGCCACGACGTGCCGGAGCCGGTGCTTCCACAACGGTTTCTACAACCTTGCGGCGTGTAGCGCGGGTTGCCGGTTTGGCTTCAGCAGCAGCGGCGGCGGCTTTGCGCGGGGTGCGGGTGGCGGGCTTGGCAGCGGCTTTGGCCGGAGCTTTTGCAGCGGTTGCTCTTTTCTTCGGGGCGGCCTCAGCTTTTGCAGCTTTGGGAGCGCGGGCCGGTTTAACAGCGTCCGTCACTTTTGCAGCGGCAACCTTGCGCGGCTTACGAGCCGGAGCCTTGGGTGCAATTTCTTCTTCCACTACCGCGTTTTTTGCGGGGGTCTTGCGCGTGCGGCGCGTGGCAACCGGGGCTGTACGGGCGGCGGATACGGAAGTCCGGGCCGTGGCGCGGCGCTTTTTGGTTTCGCTCATTCAAAACTCCATTTTGATCCCCGCTTGCAAAACTTTAAGAAATACAAACGAGATTATAGAATTAATTCTTTTTACTCTTTCAGGAAAGGCTCCTGAAAGGCGCCCCGATGACCTGAAACTCGTGTCATTCATAACAAAAACAACAGAAAATGCAAAAAATACTTTAGAACCAGAAAGAATAACCGGCGTTTTACGGAGACCCACCTTGTGCCAGGGGTTCCATTCCGGCCGCTGACACCCCATGTCCGCAGACCGGGAGTGGTGATCCGATGAACTCTCCGGTATTATCAGCGCATATCCCCAATCCTGACAGGAACAGGTTCATGAAGATCAACGGCACGCCGTATCGCAGCGTCTGGGTGAATGAAAAAGATGGCTGGTCCATTCACATTTTTGACCAGACCCGCCTCCCCTTCTCCCTCGATATACTGCGCCTGACCACTCAGCAGGAGGTGGCTCATGCCATCCGCACCATGCAGGTGCGCGGCGCGCCGCTGATTGGGGCTGTGGCAGCCTACGGCCTTGCGCTGGCCCTGCGGCAGGACGCCAGTGATGCCGCGATGGAGCAGAACGCCGCCATGCTGGCTGCCACACGACCCACAGCCGTAAATCTGCACTGGGCGATTGACCGTATGCTGAACAGCCTGCGCCCCGTTGCCCCGGAGAACCGCGTTGCAGCGGCCTATGCGGAAGCAGGCCGCATTTGTGATGAAGACGCCGCCCAGAACGAGGCCATTGGTCGCCACGGGCTGGAACTGATCCGTGAGATTGCCAAAAATCGCCCTGCTGGCACACAGATTAACCTGCTCACGCATTGCAACGCGGGCTGGATTGCCACCGTGGACTGGGGTACGGCGCTGGCGCCCATCTATATGGCGCATGATGAAGGGCTGAATGTGCATGTGTGGGTTGATGAAACCCGCCCGAGAAATCAGGGTGCTGCCCTAACCGCGTGGGAACTGGGCAGCCACGGTGTGCCGCATACGGTCATTGCGGATAATGCTGGCGGCCACCTGATGCAGCATGGTCAGGTTGATCTGGTCATTGTGGGCACAGACCGCGTGACCCGCACAGGGGATGTCGCCAACAAGATCGGCACGTATCTGAAGGCACTGGCCGCGCAGGACAACAAGGTTCCGTTCTGGGTGGCCCTGCCCTCCACCACCATTGACTGGAGCGTGGCCAATGGCGTGACGGAAATCCCTATTGAAGAACGGGCAGCGTCCGAGATCACGCATGTCGCGGGCCGGGACGAGAATGGCAGGCAGACCCGTGTGCAGATTACCCCGGACGGCAGCCCCGCCGCCAACCCGGCGTTTGATGTCACCCCGGCGCGGCTTGTGACGGGCCTGATTACTGAGCGCGGCATCTGCCCGGCGACAGAAGAAGGCCTGCGCTCTTTGTTTCCTGAACAGTAAATAAAGAGCCTTTCATCCGAGCCTGATCCTGCGGCGCCGGCCTCCTTTGTCCGGTGCCGCATTTTTTTGTGCATACGCCTATGCGCACGGCTTTTCTTGACGGCCCCCGGCCTGCGCCTGATAAGCGCTATACGACGCAATACAGTCCGCGCCATGATGCCATTTTGAAAGGGCAAGACCATGTCTGAGACGATAGAAACCCCCACAACCCAATTTCTGGCGGCCCATGGCGTTGCCTACACCATGCATGACTATGAGTATGTGTCTGACCCCGGCAAAATTGGCCTGCACGCCGCAGCAGGTATCGGGATTGATAACGAAAAGGTCTTCAAGACCCTGATGGTCGAAATTGATAAAAAGCAGGTGGTGTGTGCGGTTATTCCCGTGCATCAGAAAATGAACCTGAAAAAAGTTGCCGCCCTGTTTGGTGGCAAGAACGCCCGGATGCTGGGTGCGGAAAAGGCAGAAGCGCTGACGGGCTTTCAGGTTGGCGGCATCAGCCCGTTTGGCTCCCGCACACAGGTGCCCGTTGTGTTTGAAAAAAGCGCACTCAAGCAGGACATCATGTACATCAACGGCGGCGGGCGTGGTCTGGTGGTCGGTCTGGCTCCGGCAGATGCAGTCAAATGCGTTAACGGCCAGACGGCTGACCTGACGGTTGAACCGGCTGCCTGAAGACACAGACGCGACAAAAAGGAAACAGGGGTGCTGTGAAAAAGGCACTCCCCTCTTTTCCCACGTCGCGGGGCGGCTTATGCAGAACAGGAGAGCTCTTGACGGCAAGGGCTCCTGACGCTCCGGGCACCCCGGAGGGATTTGTCTGGATGGAGACGAGATTGTCACGCAAGCTCTCTGTTGCCCTGCTGGCCCCCTTATGTCTGGCAGCCTGTGCGGCGCAACCTTCGCACGTTCCGGGGGCTCGCCCCACCGCAACCACCGCTGCAGGCAGCAGCGCAGGGAGCTACGGCTACAGCTATTCCGGCCATGTGCCGGATTTTGCCACCCGCAATTATGAGCCGTTCAACCGGCAGGACGTGGTGGCCATTGCCATGCGGGAATGGCGGATGTTCGGCAGCCCGGTGAATGATGATGACCCGGAACTGCGCCCCGAACCCCAGATTGCCTCCGTCAAACCCGAACGCGCCCCCGGCCTGTGGGAACGTGTTGGGGAATACTGGTGGATCGGGATGGACCCGGACGTGACGGAATCCACCTTTACCGGCAAGCATGACGCCAGTGGCCGCCTGACCAACTTTGTGCATGACGGCGACTATGCGTGGTCCGCTGCCTTTATCTCTTATGTGATGCGTGTGGCCGGGGCGAATAACCGCTTCCCGTATTCTCCCAACCACTCCACCTATATCAATGCAGCGGCTGCGGGGCAGTCCTCCGTCCTTCGCGCGCAGGACCCGGCGGCCTATGTGCCCAAACAGGGTGACCTGATTTGCGTGGGCCGTGGCCGCGCCAAGACATCCGTGCGCTTTTCCAGCCTGCCGACCTCCTACGGCTTTCCGGCGCATTGCGGCTATGTGGTCGCGACCAACCAGACCGGGCAGCCTTTTGGCCATCAGCTAAGCATTATTGGCGGCAATATTGATGATGCCGTGGCGCTGACGCATGTGCCAACGGACGCAAGCGGCCACATCTCCGCCCCCAGCGGCGAGAGTTATGACTCGCGTTATCCGTGGTGCACCATTCTGGAAGTGCTCTATGATGCAGAGGCGGAACCGGACGCAGGGCTGTAAACACCCCGGCACCATCTTGTTATCCTGTTCTGAATACGACAGACTTCATGATCTGATGCGCGCAGATGCGAGCCTGTTGAACGAAGCGAGAAGGTGCAACCAGATATGACTGACAGTGCAACGTCCTCCGCCCGCCCCGGCTGGCACACCCTTTCTGCCGATATGCCGGGCGCTGTGGGCGGCACACCGCTTATTCGCCTGCGCAAGGCGTCTGAAGCCACTGGCTGCGAGATTTACGGCAAAGCCGAATTCATGAACCCCGGCGGCTCCGTTAAGGACCGTGCAGCCCTTGCCATTATTGAAGACGCCGAACGCCGGGGCGTGCTGAAGCCCGGCGGCACACTGGTAGAAGGCACGGCTGGCAATACCGGTATCGGGCTGACGCTGGTGGCCAATGCGCGCGGCTATAAATGCATTATTGTGATGCCGGAGACGCAGAGTCAGGAAAAAATCGGCTTTCTGCGGATGATTGGCGCGGACCTGCGGCTGGTGCCAGCCAAGCCGTATCGGGATGAAGGCAATTACGTGCATGTCTCCCGCCGGCTGGCGGAAGAAGGTGGGTATGTGTGGGCCAACCAGTTTGACAACCTTGCCAACCGTGAAGGCCACCGTGCCACCACGGCAGCGGAAATCTGGCAGCAGATGGACGGTAAGGTTGATGCCTTTACCTGCGCCTGCGGCACCGGCGGCACGCTGGCTGGCACGGCCATGGGCCTGCATGACGCCGCCAGCAAGGCGGGCGCAAAAGCCCCGCGCATTGTGCTGGCTGACCCGGAAGGCTCTGGCCTGTATGGCTGGGTGAAGGACAATGATCTGTCCGTTTCCGGCTCCTCCATTACCGAGGGCATTGGCCAGTCCCGCGTGACGGCCAACCTTGAAGGCGCGCCGATTGATGATGCCGAGCGCATTCCCGACCCGGAAGCGCTGGACATTATCTACAGTCTGCTGATTGATGAAGGTCTGTCGGTCGGTGGCTCCTCCGGCATTAACGTGGCGTCTGCCATCCGCACGGCCCGCAAGCTTGGGCCGGGGCACCGGATTGTGACCATCCTGTGCGATGGCGGGGCGCGTTATGAGTCCAAGCTGTTCAACCCCACCTTCCTGCGGGGCAAAAACCTGCCGGTTGCCCCCTGGCTGGATTAACAACCGGATAAACAAGAGGTCATCACCATGCCGGTCCGCACACCCTTGCTTCCTTCGCGCAGCATCCATCGGTGGGGTGCGCTGGCCGGAATGGCCGTTGTTCTGAGCGGGTGCGGCAGCGCGCTTGTCGCCCCCGGTGCTGAGAGCATTGTTGGCACGTCCGCGGCCCACGCCCCGGCCACCACGACTGGCGCGCCGCCCGCCACGGCCAATCTGGAAGCGGGCTCAAAGATTGCAGAGCCAACGTCCGCAAATGGGACCGGCACGCTGTGTCAGGCTTTTCAGACACATCCGATGCTGAACATTACGCTGCTGTTTGGGCAAACGCGCCCGCGCGGGCAGGCTATTTCTGCCTCTGAATGGCGGGATTTTCTGAAAACCACCCTCACCCCCGCCTTCCCTGCCGGGCTTTCCGTGCTGTCCGCACAGGGGCAGTGGCAGGACCCACAGACCGGGCGTGTCTCACAGGAACCGGCCCGACTGGTGACGATCATTGCCGCACCCACACAGGACCTCCCCATCCGGCTGGACACCATCCGTAACCGCTACAAAGAGCGCTTTGAGCAGCAGTCTGTGGGGCTGGCCGTGGCTCCGGTTTGTGCGGGGTTTTGAGATTTCCTTTTAGTTAGTAAAAGGAAACGGAAAGAAGATTATGGGATTATTTAACTGGCTGAAGCCAAAAAAACCTCTCACGCCAGACAAAAAAGAGGAATCAAAGAAAAATATCGAATTCCATATAAAGATAGATTTGGGAAATTCAGATACTGATGCTGGAGTATATTCACCAAATAAAAATTATAAAGCGTATATTTCTTACATAGAACAAGATTTCAAGAAAAAATTATTTACACAAAATATAGAAATAATTGGCAATGATAAAAGATTCATTTATGAAATAAATAGCCATTCCCCCATTATAAATCCAACATTAACAGATAATGGAATATTTATTTTTATTGAAAATAATATCAATCAAAGTTGTAATTTCACTATACATATTCTCAGAGCAGGAAATGTAATTGATATTTTGAAAGAAGGATACTGCTTATCGTTTGCAATATCTGAGGACGGTGAAATTTGTGGCCTTGTGGATTCTGGAATAAGAACTCCCAGGAGGGTTCTAATATATGGAACCAAATCCGGTGACTTAATGTATTCTTGGGATCTTCAAGATAAGCATCTTAATAAAATTGAAATCATAAAAAAAGATACATGTTATTGCGTTGCTCTTTCAGACGTTGAATTGGGAACATTTGAATTTTCTTTATCTGGAAATTTTAACAATGAAAAAGCTTACATTGATGCTGAACTCGAGAAAGGGAATATTTATACAGTCATTTCTCGAGTAGAAAAAATACTCAAGATGCACAGAAAATCTGATGGTGATACTGTCCTCAGAGAGTTACTCCCTTACATTGAACATGCGCATTATCCCCAGTTTTCCAATGAAGCTCATTGGGTAATCCCCCCATAAAAAGAGTGACTTTTGAATGAGAATTTTCTCAGCGTAAGAATTGAGGAGATTCTGATGAAGAGTGATCGCTTTACTGACGCCCAGATCATGGGTGTGATCCGCCAGGCTGAGGGCGGTGTCCCGGTTCCTGACCTGTGCCGGGAGCATGGGATTAGCAACGCCACGTTTTACCGGTGGCGCGCGAAATATGGCGGCATGGATGCTTCGATGATCAGTCAGATGAAGGC
>NZ_JACRVS010000023.1:0-43916 GCF_018811985.1 Acetobacter sp. P5B1
TACGCAACCGGGTAATCCGCAGCAGAATGCCTATATTGAACGCTACAACAGAACTGTACGGCAGGAATGGCTGGAGCAGTATTTGTTTGAAAGCATTCAGGACGTGCAGGAGGTCGCAACACAATGGCTCTGGACATATAACCATGACAGACCCAACATGGGGAACAGCGGGCTAACCCCCGCCCAGAAACTAAAAACAGCTGCCTGAATTCTCATTCAATGCCCCACTAAAAATGGGGGGATTACCATCCTGGCTTTCACAGCCAGAAAAGATCTCTCCGGCTTTCTACGTAGTATCGGAAAGAAGAGAGACCAGATGCTCCCGTTACGAGCGAGCATGCAGGGCACAACGCCCCCCCCTGTACTCGTATATAATGACCAGATTATCTTCTTTTAAAACAATCTTACGTTACGGTTTATGCACGAACTGGCTTTGCCGTCCGTCAATACTTACAGGCACATCTCCCTTAACGGTTATACGCCGTAATTCCCGGGCCTGCTGGTCAAAATCTGCGGGGGCGTAATGTTGTGTCGCCCGGTTATCCCATATAGCAACGTCCCCTTCTTCCCAACGCCATGTGACCGTATTTTCTACCTGAGTGATGTAGCCTTGCAGAATATCGACCAGCGCATTGGCTTCACGCGTTGGGAAACCATCCAGCCCAATAATAAAATGACCCAGAATAAGCGTTTTTTCCCCACTTTCCGGGTGTACCCGCACGACCGGATGTTCTGTCACATATAATTTTGAAAGAAACTCCGCACGAAAGGCGGCAATCTCTCCTTTTTTGCCATCAAATTTATAATAGTTCGTATCATAATCATTGGAATGAATGCCCCATGCCGTATCCGCCAGAGCTTTTAAGGGCTGTGGCAAATCATCATAGGCCGTGGCCGTGTTGGCCCAGATTGTGCCGCCCCCATAAGGCGGAATATGAAGAGCCCTCAAAATGGAAGCCTTGGGGTAATCCGGCACAAAAGTTACATCTGTATGCCAGGAATCTGTTGAACGCCCATGCCGGGACTTAAGCTCAAAAGTGTATTTTGTGCCTTTTGGTGCCGCAATGGTTGGATGCAAAATTGGCTCACCAAAAACACGGCTGAGCGCTTCATGCTGGGCATCATCCAAGAACTGCCTTTTAAGGAAAATCACCTTATTTTTAACGAGCTCTGTGCGCAAAAAATCTTTCTGTACGTCTGAAAGCGGCTGTTTGGCATCAATACCATGCAGAACTGCGCCTAAGCGGCTTCCAACTTTTTCGACAGACAGACGTGTTTTTTCAAGAGCAGAAGACATCAGGAAACCCCTTTCTCAGCGTCGCGCAAAAGAAAATGAAGACGGGAGATGAGAACGCGCAGCAGAAGCCGCATCAAGTTCTTCTGGAAGTTTGATAAAGTAGACCAATAAACCGCTTAAGACGAACAACGCCGCATAAACAACCATAACGCCACCAACACCAACAAACGGCTGAAAGACATAAACAATAAGCGGCCCGAGCCAGACACTGCACCCTGCGCCAAAGTTCAGAAAAGACATGGCAAGTCCTTTCCTGTCGGGCAGTAAAGATGGCGCCAAAGCTGAAAGTGGAACATAGCCGGCAAGAGTCAGCCCGAAAAATGCCGCCGAACCGTACAACGCTATGGGAGAGATATGACCGAAATGCGCAGGAACCCAGTAAAGCAATAAACTTGCCAGACCACTCCCTACGCCCCCTACCCACATAATCGTGCCACGCCAGGAAACACGGTCGCTCAAGGCACCGAAAAAGAGATTACAGACAATATTACTCGCAAAAATAGTTTCTAAAAACCGCATCCACTGTGCGCTTGAAAGACCAAGTGTGCTGATGAAGTAAAATGGCATAAAAACAATAATGCCATGCGTTGCGCTCGAATTTATGGCTCGCACAATGCAAGTTAAGACCAGTGAGGGATGAGCACGGATAACACCTACAAGCTCGCTCGGAGCTGGGAGCGCCACCTGAGAAGGAGGAAGAGCGCCTTCGCCTGCCTCTTTATCCCGCAGAACAAGAGCCAGCCCACCGCCTAAAATGACAGCCACAAAGGCCACCCAGAATGTGCCATACTCTCCAAAAACAGGCAGAGAAAAACTGGCCACAACGGTCCCAAGGGTTGGCAGGCCGCATGTAAAGCAGAACCAGAACAGGCCAGAAGCTAACCCCCGCTGGCTTATCCGCACTTCTCTGACCAGCAAGGTCAGAATACCGTAAGCCAGTAACGGGTATCCAAAACCTCTTACGCCGTAGGTCAAAAGTATTTGCCACCCGGAATGGGACGGTACGGCCACGGCAAGAAAAAGAACCTGAGGCACAACCCATAACAAGATGCCGGCAAAAATAACTTTGCGGCACCCAAAACGGTCACACAGAACGCCAGAYCCCCAAGCCGAAACCGCCGCAGCAAGCCCGTAAACTGTAAAGATAAGAGCAACAAAGTGCTCAGTCAGATCATGCCTGACAAGAAAAGGAGAGAGGTAACCAACCTCGACCCCGTCTCCAATCATAAACAGTAAAAGCCCAATATACTGGAAGCTAAAGTCGAAGGGGCTTTTATCGGGAACTTGTGCCAGTCTTGTCATGCCTCCCTCCCCTTTATCCAGCCCGTCTGGCTTCAGGCAGTTCATGCCGTGCAGCCGGGTGATCAGCTGGCGGACGCGCCGTTTGATTTTCAGGAAAAAGAGTTTCCCTCAATGTTGCACCGGCAGAGGCTCTGATACGCCCACGCTTGCGCAATTCCGGCACAACCAGTCTGCCAAAGTCTTCAAAGCTTTCCGGGTTAATCAACTGAACCAGATTAATGCCGTCCGTTTCAGTATCATCAAGCCATTGTTCCAACTGGTCAGCCACATTACTGGCAGAGCCTATAAAAGTGCGAGCCCTCCCAAAACTTCCAGCCGGATTGGCAGCGTTATCCAGGGTCCACTCCCGCCCACTCACGGTCGGGTCAAACTGACGCAGCACAGACTGGCTCGCTTCTGTTTTCTGATAACGAATAACACTCTCGCGTGGAATTTTTGAGAAATCCACGCCTGTCATGGAAGAATAATGAATGATAGATCCTACAGGGTCATAGTATTGATAGTATTCCTTGAACTTTTCCTGTGCGGCTTCATCCGTTTCAGCCACCACAACAGCGACGGCTGTAATGAATTTTACATTCTCCGGCTTACGGCCATGCGTGACCGCTTGCTGCCGAATACGGCGTACATTCCCACGCACACCCTCTGCGCCAGCCCCCACCACAAACACCACTTCTGCATGGCGTGCAGCAAAGTCTGACCCTCGCGCCGATGTCCCTGCCTGCAAAATAACAGGGACGCGCTGCGGGCTAGGTTCTGTGACGTGCCCGTCGGGAACGGTAAAGTAAGTGCCGTTATGCGCAATCGGATGTACTTTATCTGGGTCTGTATACATGCTGTCGTTCAGATCTTTTTCTCGAACAACAGCATCATCCTCCCATGAATCTTGCCAGAGTTTGTAAGTGACTTCCAAAAACTCCTCAGCAACATCATAGCGTTTATCGTGCGCAACCTGCTGCGTTAACCCTAAATTGCGGGCCGCACTCTCTTGTTGAGAGGTCACAACATTCCAGCCAATTCGTCCGTTACTCAGATGGTCTAATGTACTAAACTTTCTGGCTGCCAGATAAGGCTGCTCATATGTTGTGGAAAGCGTAATACCAAAGCCAAGCTTTTCGGTCGCCGCAGCCATGGCAGAAACCAGCAACAAAGGGTCTATCAGGGGGGACTGAATGCCATGCCGCAGTGATGCCTCCGGGCTGCCCCCGTAAACATCTATCTGACCAAGCGCATCCGCAATAAACAGACAGTCAAACCCACTCCGCTCGACTGAACGCGCCAGATCTGTCCAGTATTTTACGCTGGTATAGCGATACGTCTGATCACGCGGATGCCGCCACAAACCATAGTTAAGATGCGAAACGGTCGCCATTGTAAACGCATTTAAAATAATGGGCGCTTGCGTTTTGGCCTGATATGACATTGGTTTACCCTTGAATTCTGGAGGCCGATGGCCGCCGGATAACGCTTTTTCCGAACGGCGCTTTAAACAGCTCCAACCCGCCACTGCTCAGGCGGGAGTTCTCCATTCACCAGAAAATCGCCCACAACCCGTGTGCGATAAACCCTTGGGTTATGACAGCCAATTGTACGGATATTGCGCCAGTAACGGTCCAGCGCCGCCCCACGCAGGGTGGCTGTGCCGCCTAATGTGTCAAACAGTTGAGATGTCGCGTTAAGCGTCAGGGGGAAAATAATTTCTTGCGCCTGCCAGACTTCCAGCTCCGCTTTGATGACAGACGGTCCGCGCTCGTCTTCCTTGCTATCTGCCGCAATTTGCAGCGCATCTGCGGCATGCCGTACAATGGCACGGGCAGCATGCGCGGCAGATGCAACATGGCCTACAATTTCAAGAATTTGAGGGTCATGTGCTGGCAGAGCATGGTTTGCATGGCTAAAGCCGCGCTTGCGGTTTTTAACGGCCTGCGCCACATCCAACGCCGCAGCCTGGGTAATACCGGCGACAGTTGCCAAATGGTACAACTGGAAAAACGCCTGTGAATACGCAAAACCCGTATTGCCTACCCGCAATTCATCATGCTCAACGCTCACATCTCGAAAATGTGCCGTGCCACTCGCAGTCAGCCTCTGTCCGACCCCATCCCAATCGTCGAGAATTTCAAGCCCCGGATCATGCCGTGAGGCAAGGCACTTAACGGTCTCACCGTCCTCATTCGAGCCAGTAACCGTTAGCCAATCAGCATAGAGAGAGCCCGTGGTGAAAAACTTGCTCCCATTAATCACCCAATGACCGTCCTTGCGCGTAAAACGGGTCGCAAACGCATCGCGCGCTGTGCCTTTTTCCGCAGCCGCAGCTCCGGCTGTCTCCCCTTTACCCAGCCGCTCAAACCACCGGCTGGTATAGTCAGATGGCACTTCGGAGCGGAGATGTTCAATAAACCCAAAATGAGCCCGCAAAGCCTGCGCAACATTAGAATCTGCCGTTGCAAGGTCAGTAATGAATGAAAACAGTTCATTCAAAGGTCGACCAAGCCCACCAAACTCTTTGGGGACAGTAAACGCGGTTAAACCACTTTCTTTTAACTGCGCTATCTGTTCAAACGGCAGAATTCTTTCCACTTCCGCTTTTGCGGAATGAGCTCTGATCTCTTCCAGCAGAGATGAGTATTGCGGACTAACCGCATTGTATCCGGTCGAATCCGCCTCACCCCACAGTGTTGCAGCACGGTCCTGCTCAACTGTTCTATTGCGTTTTAACACCCTCATCTCCCACCTTTATGGAAGCAGCCTTTAAAGCCTGCATGCTGACGCAGGGCTTTTTAGAAGCGACTCACGACAAGTGATTTTAGTAAATCAATCAACCCGAATCGCATTTAATCATATTAAACGATTCAAACAAGTTATAAAAATGGCGTATGGAAATTTAATTCACATTGACTCGTGAAATAGACAAACATAATACGATTTTATGTGTGTTAATGGAATCGGAATAATTTAACACCATAAATTATAGTGTAATTGAGCGTGTAGCTCAGGCGGGAGCGTATGGTGGACAGGACATTTTTCGTGTATCTCGTCAGCTCAACAGCGCTGGCCTTCTCTTTCCCTCTTTTGTCGCCTGTCGCAAAAGCACGGGAAACTCTTCTCACAAATCAGCAAGACCAAACCAAAGCCGCAGTAGCGCATCAAAAGGCACGCCAACCCGCACATGCAGGGCGTCCCCATTCGGCCACTAAGGCTCAAACCATTGCACAGGTGGAAGATGTCAACGTGCAGGGGCGCAGGCAGGCCAACTGGGTTGTTACCCCCGTTACAGCCGCAACAATTGCCAATTATGTGCCGGGCACAAACGCACTGAAGGCGCTTACAACCTTGCCGGGTGTTATGTACAATTCAGGAGATCCCCAGGGGTTAAATCTTTGGGGGCAATCTTTCCTGATGCATGGGTTTGACCAAAGCCAGATTGGCATGACACTGGACGGTATGCCTTTGGGGGACCAGCAATGGAGTAACTCCAATGGCTTAAGTCCTTCTGCTGCCATCTCGTCTGAAAATATTACCCGCATGGATGTTTCAGCCTCTGCCGGGTCTGAAGGCGCTGCCAGTATCAGCAATCTTGGCGGCACTGTTCAGTTTGTCTCGCGAGATCCGTCGCACAAAACAGGGGCCACCGTTAACCAAACCTTTGGCAGCAACGCCATGTTTCATACATTTGTGCGTGCAGACAGTGGGGATTTAAACAAACAGGGCACGCGCTTCTGGGTGTCTTATATGCGTAACGACACAAACAAATGGCGTGGCGGCCAAAACCAGTTCATGCAGCAGGTTAACGCCAAATTATTGCATCCCGTTGGAGAAAAAAGCCGCATCACTGCGTTTTTCAACTACGCAGATGAGCAGATGCAAAATTATCAGGACTACAATATGGATATGTTCCGCAATGGCGGCTATCATATTGATAACCTGCTTGGCACGCCTAATGGGTATGAAACGGCTTATCGTCTTGCTCTGGCGCAAAATGGCCGCCCTGGCGGCGCTGTTCCTGCGGCTTACCAAAAACTCCAAAGCCCCTACACCGCCTCTTTCTATGATGGTGCAGGAAGCCAGCGACAATATTTTGGTGGCGTTTCAGCCGACCTGGCCCTGACAGATCGCTTGCGCTGGAACAGCACCTTCTACGGCCATCGCTCGTGGGAGGTCGGGACGGTGACAAGTCCGCTCATTCAGTCCACCAACGGCGCGCCTTTTGTGGAACAGGCCACCATTCCCACAACCCGACGTTTTGGGCTGACCTCGTCCCTCACCTACACCATTGCCCGAAACGAGATTAATGGTGGGGTTTGGTATGAAAATACCCATTTTAATGCCGATAAACGTGCTTATGATGAGCCATTGCTCGAAGATGTTCTGAGCGGTGCCGCAAGACCAGTTGATGGCTTGCACCTGACATCAGATTACCGACGTGAATATGAGCAGGTTTTCAATACCAATACTTTTGTCGCCTATCTGCAGGACACCTACCGTCCAATCGATAGCGTGGCACTCCATTTTGGCTTTCGTTCTGTCTTAAACACCACCCGCGTGGGCCAGCTTGCCAACTGGGAGCCCTACACACGGACGACTGCCATTGCTGGAGGTGCGGGTCTGACAACCAGCAAACCTTTCCTGCCCCATATCAGCGGACAGTGGAGCTTTCTGCCGGGACATCAAATCTATTTTGATATTGCAAATAACGTAAAAGTTCTACCCGTCTCAGGTTATAATAGTGGCGCCTCACCTTTTGCGACCACGCAAGCCGCCTTTGATGCCTCCCGCAACAGCATTACGTCTGAGACAGACTGGAACTACGCTATAGGGTACCGTTACCATTCTCACATTCTTGATGGTAACGTTTACGCCTATCACACTGATTTTTCGAACAGACTTCAGAAAATATCCAGCGGCAGTCCCAATAATCCCTATACTGTCATCAGCAACGTTGGCGCCGTCGCAATGAACGGGGTTGATGCTGGGATTGTTCTGCGTCCTGTCAAAGGCCTGCAAATCGGCAGCAGTATCAGCTACGATCACGCCACTTACTCTGACAATGTAACGCAAACAACAACCGACGGAGTTGTGACGTATGGGATCAAAGGGAAACAGGTCGTTGCCTATCCCCGCTTTATGTATAAAGGCCAGATTTCCTACAGGTGGCAAAATGCAGAAGTCCATGCTGACACACAGTTTATCGGGCAACGCAACCTCAGCTACACTGGCGATGAAAAAGTGCCTTCATATTGGCTGACCAATGCCGGTGTGCGCTACGACCTTACCAGCCTGATTGGCAATGCATCGGCCACGTCTGCTTTCAAACGCATTAGTCTGGACTTGAATGTCTATAATATCACCAATCAGCACTATATTTCCACAATGGGCCAGAATGGCTTTCCTATGTCGGGTGATTATCAGTCCGTCGTGCTTGGTGCGCCACGTCAGTATTTTGGCTCTATTCAGGTTGATTTCTAATGACTCTTACAAAAACAGCTCCGACCTCCACTCATACAGCGCATGTTGACGCTCTCGTCTTTCGCGAAGGCATGTCACGGCTACCCAGTGGCATAACCCTGATTACCACAGGCGGCCCGGCTGGCCTGCATGGCTTTACAGCAACGGCGGTGTGTAGCGTTTCAGACGCACCTCCAACCCTTTTGGTGTGTGTAAACAGAAACACTTCCGCGCATGACCACATCCTATCCCACCAATGTCTGGCCGTTAACGTGCTGGCTGAAGGACAGGAACATTTATGCAGTGCCTTCAGCAGCCGTAAATACACAATGGCAGAACGCTTTGCTCTGGCACGATGGGAACATGGTATAACCGGCGCACCATTACTGGAAGGAGCCGTGGTCTCCTTTGAGTGTCGTGTTTCTCGGGTTATCGACACACCCACGCATAGCATTGTTATCGCTACAGTAGAGCATGTCCAGTGGGACGAGACAGCAGAAAGCGGATTAGTCTGGTTTCAAAAGTCTTTTGCTCTGGCGGAAAAAGTAAGCCAGTAAACTCCTTCTTCTATATGATCCGAGGTGCTAATGGGTAAATCATCCATCGGAAAAAATGCCAAACTCAGTAATCATTCTTTCAAATAAAAGACGAAGGCGGCGGTGACGTGGATTGCGAATCTGCGCCTTTGAAGTCACTGACCAGTGCTGCAATTAAATTCAGACGTATCGTTCTCGTCACCACCGTATTCTTAATTGCAACGATCTCGCTTTACCTCGCCTTTGCACCTGCATAAGGACGTTCATCGGTGTTTTGATGAAACCTCGAACCAATACTCTCCACCAGCCAGTCCACGAACACCCGCACACGTGGAGAAAGCTGCCGGTTGCTTGGATAAAGCACTGAGAGCGGGGTTGGCGTAGGTGGGAAATCGGGGAGGACTTCGATCAGTGTGCCCCTATCGAGGTCCTCCACAAAGCCATAACGCGGAACCTGCACGAGACCGAACCCCTGTCTGGCGGCTTCAGCGTAAGTATCCACACCTCCAACCAGCAGACGCGCCGGAAGCGAGACCTCAATTACCTCATCTCCGCGCGTAAACTCCAATGGCAGGGACTGGCCGGTGCGTGAGGACACGAAGCCGATCATCTGATGCCCCCCAAGATCCTCAGGAGAGGCTGGCGTTCCATACCGCGCCAGATACGCCGGGCTGGCAACCGTCACCTCCTCCATAACCCCAAGTGGTCGGACAATCATATCGCTGTCCGGCAGGTTTCCGGCCCGCACAACGCAATCCACCCCCTCGCGCACCAGATCGACAAACCGCTCACCTTCCCCAAGATGAACGGTCAGCGCTGGATGCCGGGCCAGAAAATCGGGCAGCGCGGGCAGCAGAAGCATCCGCGCCAGACGTCCGATAACATCAGCACGCAACAAACCCGCCACAGCACCACTCGCGCCACGATCCGCATCTTCAAGGTCCGCCAGGATCGCCACGCAGCGGCGATAGTAAGCTGCGCCTTCCTCGGTTGGGCGAACGTGACGCGTCGAGCGGTGCAGTAAGCGCGTCCCTAGCCTTTGTTCCAATGCCTTGATCGCAGCGGTCGCAACGGGGCGGGAGACACCGCAAGAGGCTGCCGCGGCACTGAAGCTGCCACGGTCTACAATGCGGATAAAGAGGTCGAGTGTCGCAAGTCTGTCCATAGGATTATTCCATTGCGCAAAACAATGCTGACGGAAAGAGCACTCTTATCGAACGGATGACAGTGTGAGCAGAATTGCTCCTTCACCAGATGGAGAGTCCCATGCCTGCAACGACCCCGAATCCCATTGCCATCGTCACTGGCGGAAGCCGTGGACTGGGCCGCGCAACCGTTGAGGCTCTCGCCCGGCGCGGCGTTCCCTCAATCTTCACCTATCACACGAACAAATCTGCGGCTGATGAGGTGGTCGAGACTGTCGAACGCTGCGGAGCTCGTGCGATCGCTCTGCAACTCGATACTGGCGATACGCTTGCCTTTCCAGCCTTCGCCGAGGAAATTCGGCGCGTGCTGGCCGCATGGGGCGCCGAGCGTTTCAATTATCTGGTCAACATGGCTGGCACCTCCCATGAGGGGCTATTTGGCGAAGTGACCGAAGAAGATTTCGACGCCGCTTATCGGATTCATGCCAAAGGTCCGTTTTTCCTGACGCAGACGTTGCTGCCGCTGATCGCGGATGGAGGCCGGATCGTCAATATTTCGTCCGGCCTGACACGTTTTGCCTACCCCGGACGAATTACCTACGCAGCCATGAAGGGCGCAGTAGAGGTGATGACGCATTATATGGCTAAGGAACTTGGCGCGCGCCGCATCGCCGTCAACACGGTGGCACCCGGTGCGATCCAGACGGATTTCTCCGGGGGCATAGTGCGGGACAACCCGGACGTCGCCCACCACATTGCAGAAACAACCGCGCTGGGACGCCCCGGACTACCAGACGACATCGGCCCGATGATCGCCTCGCTGCTGTCTGAGGACAATCGCTGGGTGAACGCGCAGCGGATCGAAGTCTCCGGCGGTCAGGTCATCTGAACGATGGCGATTACGGCACTCTCGCATACAGAGTGCCGCACGCCCCAGTGTTTGAGCGGGGCCATAAGAAGGACCCAATGCGACTGATACCATCAGGAGACCAGCAGGCGTTTCCGCGTAATCTTGCCTGATACGGTGGTCGGCAATTGCCTGACGAAGCGGATTTCCCTGAGGCCAATCCACCGGCCAAGCACGTCATTCACCTGCCGGATAATCTCCTCGGACGAAGGAGCACATTCCCTCCCGGCTTCAATCACCACATAGGCAACAGGCCGCTGCCCCCGCAGTTCGTCGGGGGTCGCGACCACCGCACAGGAATGAACCGCAGGATGCGCCGCAATGATTTTTTCAATTTGCACGCCTGAAATCCGGCGCCCTGCAACCTTGATGACATCGTCAGAACGCCCGAGCATATGTACGGCGCGGTCTGCATTGATCATGCCTTCATCGAAGGTGCGATAATACCTGCCGGTCTCATCAAGATAGGCCGTGGGAACATGGACCTCCCTATCCTTCCATATCCCTGCCAGACAACCGGGCGGCATGGGCAGAGAAAGGATAATCTCACCGCAAAGTTCATTGGGCACGGATGACACGATAGCCGGCTGAAATCCCGGCGCAGGCCGCCCGATATCATCCATGAGCGAGACTGGCTCAGACTCAGGCAAGCCAAAGAAGTGGGCGGTAATGCTCCACCCGGTTTCTGTCTGCCACCAGTGATTAACGACAGGTTTGCGGAAATAGGACCGCGCCCAGTCCAGCAAGGTTGGGTCCGCATATTCCCCGGCCACAAAAATACGGGCCAGCGTAGGTAAAACGGGCCCGGACAGATTACGGCTTTCCTGCCGCAGGAGGCGCATCTGGGTTGGGGTGGTAAACAGGCATTTCACCGCATGTTCGTGACAGAGCGCACGGATGGCGGAAGCAGATGCACCGCCTTCGACAATCACGCTGGTGCAGCCGCTGATCAGCGGCGCGTAGACCCCATAGGAATGGCCGACAACCCAGCCCAGATCCGATGTGGTGAAGAAGGTATCAGCGGGTTTGCAGCCATAGATCAGCTCCATGGACAAGGCTAGTGCTACGGCATGGCCGCCGTTGTCCCGCACAATACCCTTCGCATTGCCCGTCGTCCCGGATGTATGAAGAACGTACAAGGGATCTTCGGAACGCAGCATGACCGGTTCTGCTGGCGCGGACTGTTCCAATGTGCGAAAATCATGATCCCGCACCGGCAGAAGCGCGGCCGGATAGGCTTGGCGCTGCGCAATCACGCAGGCTTGTGGTCTGTGCGTCGCTGTGGCCAGTGCCTCGTTCAGGACGGATGCAGACGCCACCGGCGTCTGCCCCTGAAAGCTGCAACTCGCGATGATGACTACCTTCGGAGCCACATCATCAATCCGCCGCGCCAGTTCAGGCCCGGCATAACCGGCAAAAACCACGACATGCACGGCACCGATCCGCGCACAGGCCAGCATGGCGATGGCCGTCTCGACCATGGTCGGCATGGCAATCAGGACGCGATCGCCCTTCCCCACCCCGAGCGAGCGCAGGCCACCGGCAAATCCGGCTACCCGGCCTTGCAACTCCCTATAGGTTACGACCTGATGTTCTCTGGTAGCGCAGGAATGCCAGATCAATGCTGCCTGCGCGCCGCGACCATTTTCAACATGCCGGTCTACCGCGTTATGGCAGGTATTGAGCGTGGCATCGGGAAACCAGTCATGCCAGCCATCCTCCCGCATCCTGCATGCCTTCACAGGCGGCTGCTTCCATGTCACACGCTGCGCCGCAGCCAGCCAGAACGGCTCTGGCTGATTCAGCGCCGCATCGTACATCGCCTCGTATGTTGTCCATGGAAGCATGGCACCTACCTCCGTTCAGGCTACGGGCACATCTTTGCCGGTGATCTGACCAGCCAGCCACGCAGCATCACGCGAAACGCCTGAGAACCGTCCCGATCCCCATGTGTGCAGCCATGGCAAGCCGAGGAAGTAGAAGCCCGGCGCATCCGTCACGCCCCGATGCCAGACCGGCTTGTTGGCCCCGTTGAAGACGGGCACGTCGATCCAGCGATAGTTCGGGCGGAAGCCAATGCACCAGACGATTGATGTGATCCCGGCTGCCTTCAGGTCCAGCGGCGTGTTGCTGCCATCAGGCTCCCACACGGGCACATAGGGAGCTTCCGTCGGGACCGTAATCCCTTCACGGGCAATATACGCATCAATAGATTTCTTGATGTCGGCATTCGTCTTGTCTGCATCATCCAGGTTTTCCTTCAGATCGGGCCTGAACGCCGCCACCTCATCCCGGATTGTCTCCAGCGTGCCGTGCAGACTCACCCCTTCCTTTGCAAAAAGGCGCAGATCAAGATCATGCCCTCCGTTACGGCCCGTGACGTAGTGATTGGTCTTGTCACGGGCTCCGTCGCGCAAAGGGTGATTGTCCACCGTAAGATCGTAAAAACGCATGTCTGCAAGCCAATCCACAACGTCACGCCCACGATAGAAACGCGAGACACGTGGGGCGGAGCCGACACAGAGATGGACCTTGCGTTTTTCGAGAAACAGATCCTCGACAATCTGCGCGCCTGACTGACCACTCCCCACGACCAGAACCGCTCCCTCCGGTAACTGGGCCGCATTACGGTAATCCTGTGAGTGCACCTGAAATATTGAGCGATCAATGGCGCTCGCGTAGCCGGGGATCACCGCGTCCTGATACGCGCCCGAGGCGATGACCACATGCTTTGCGTGCCAGGTATCACCGCCCGCCACTACACGATACCCACCGGCTTCGTGACGTGTGATGGAGGTAACCGCTGTGTGTTCGTGCAAAGGCGGATTAAACGAATTAACAAAGCCTTTGACATAGTCTATTATTTCCTGCTTCACCATGAAGCCGTGCGGATCTTTTCCCTCATACGGATGGCCGGGGAGTTCGCATTGCCAGTTCGGTGTGACCAGGCAGAAATTGTCCCAGCGTTCATCATTCCATGAATGACAGGCGGTTTTTGCCTCAAAGACGATGTGCTCCACTTTCTCGCGGCAGAGATACCAGCTCATCGACAGGCCAGCCTGTCCGCCCCCTACGATGATGACGGGAATGCTTTTTTCGTTCTGTATCATGGTCGTTCTTTTCGTCTCAGGATCTGAAAGACAGGACGCGCACCTGCGCATCGGGATGTGTGAGGAACGGAACACTGGCCTGCCGGATGGCCTGAAGCTGGCCAAGGGCACGGCTGCACGGAAAGCCGTAGCGTGCACGCACGCGCTCACTAGCTTCCGTCAGGGCCGCGTCCGCCTTTTCAAGAAACTCCCGGACCGGATAATCCTGGCCGGGCGTGAAGTGGTCCTGGATGACCAGAGATGGGGAGTAACAATCAGTCTCCTTCCCATCGGGCCAGCGCACACGAAAAGTCATTTCGGGCATGGTGATGACGCTCCGGAAATAGTGGCCTTGACGCGTGGCAGGCCCGCCAGACGCCGATATGCGGGCAGATGCCGACTGGCCACGCTGCGCCAGTCGAAACGGCGCGCCGTTGCTGGGCCGCTGACCTGAAAACGCTCGCGGCTTGGGGTGCTGAGGGCCTCACGCAACGTTAAAAGCAGAGAGTTAGGATCATCCGGCCGGCACCACAGCGCATCCGCTCCCGAAAGATGCTCCGTGAAAGGCGCAATCTCCGGCACCACGGCAGGCGTGCCACACGCCAGAGCCTCCAACGGGCAGAGGCCAAACCCTTCCGTTGCGGACGGATAGGCCAGCACGGCTGCCTGCCGGTAGAAGGACGGCATGTCTTCATCCGCAACCGGTCCGGTTACTGTGACATGATCAGCCTCACCGCTGTCGCGCAGTCGTGCCGTAAACTGAGCGCGATAGGACGAATGATCCAGCAGTGAAGCGCCGCCCACCACAAGCAGATGCACGTCAGGCTGCTCATGGCGCAGGAACAGAAAGGCTTCCAGAAGGTGCAGGGTATTTTTGCGACGCTCAATCCCACCTACGGCCAGGATCAGACGGCGGTCGGCTGGCAGATGATATTGCGCCCGCAGTGACGCATCCTGCATGGTTGGTACGGACGAAAAGCGCAGCGGATCGACGCCATTGCCTACAACGGGGGCTTCACGCCTATGGTCGTCGCGCAGGGTGCGTTCCCACAGCGCACTGACCGTGAACAGTTCAGTTGCAGCCATAAATCCCCGCTCCTGCCGTGCCGCAAGGACAGGATGGGAAAAACGGTCAAGATGGTGGATGGTGCGGGCAAAACCCGCTATCCGCCCTTCTTCCATCAGATCAGCCAGCGCATTGGCGCTGATAGGGTCCTGCGCATGCAGCACATCAAAATGCTCTCCACGCAGAGCGTCCCTGATCTCACCAATGCGGCGTTCCACCAGCGTCGGCAGATCCTGTTCGGGCAGAGCGGGAATGCAACGGGTGGAGCAACGCGGCGTGCGGAAGAAGCCGTTCCCTGTCGTGTCTGGCGCAATCAGAGTGGCAGTGTGCCCGGCGTCGCACAGGGCTTCCGCCAGCGCCATACCATGCACCACGCCACCACGCGGGTTGGTCGAATGCGTCAGGATGCCGATGGAGAACGTCATGGCGCCACCCCCATGAGCGGCGTCCGTGCGAGATCCCAGAAGGTTTCCTGCTCGTCATCCCATGTGACATCAAGCCGCAGCGTGTCCGTCACCTGACCAATCACAGCCGCAGCAATCCCGCGCTCTTTGAACCGGTCCATGACGGCCCCCGCATTTTCGGGGCATGCCGTCAGCAAATAGCCATAGCTGGGGAAAGCCGACAGCCAGCGCTCCATCAGTGCACCCTCAGGACGCGGGATGTCGTCAAGCCTGATGGTCATACCCACGCCAGAACATTCGGCCAGCATAAGGGCAGTTCCCAACAGCCCGGCCATACTGATGTCCTTGGCGACACGGCTCAGACCGTCCTCGGCAATCGCTGGCAGAAGTTCGATATCGCCGCGCAAGCGCACTGCTTCATCGGTGCCACACAGGGCGGAACTGGCGTCCCAGAATGGATGCGGGTCATGCCAGCGGCCCTGCAGATCGATGGCAGCGATCAGAACCTCACCCGGTCGGGCATCAAAGCTGGTCAGCAAATGACGGGCACGGCCAAGGATCGCCACCGAGAGCGAATTATGGGTGCTGCGCATATTGGTATGTCCGCCAACAACCGGCACACCGTAGGTCCGCGCCCCATCATGCAGGCCCATCAGGATTGACGATGCAGCTTCCGATGTCTCGCTCCACAGCGCATCAACCACCGCCACAGGGCGACCACCCATGGCCGCAATATCGCTGACATTGACCATCACGCCGCAATAGCCAGCAAACCACGGCATGGACCGGACAAAACTGTCCTGAAAACCCTCGCTCGCCAGCAGGAGATACCCGTCGCCATCCGGGATCGCTGCGCAGTCATCGCCAAGCCGGATACCCTCACAGGCATCACGCCCCAAAACCGCGACGGCTTCAGAAATATCCTGTTTGGCGGCAAGAGCCCGACCGTTACGGAGCGCACGCAGCAATGTGGCGAGTTCCCCAACCATCACGCCACCTGCCGTGTGCGTGGCTGCGGGCGCAGCAACCATGTCTGGTCCTGCCCGTGTGCCGGATAGCGCGAAAGGTCAGCCTGCATGTCATGATGCGGCAGGCCGTGCAGGGTTATGGTGCCTAGGCTTTTCCAGTACAGGCGGCGGAAAAACAGTACATTCTGTTCCTGCACCTGCGCCAGAAACCGGGTCGCCCCAAGCCCGTGCGCCGTGCTAACCGCCATGCGGATGAGTTCCGCCCCAATCCGCCCCAGCTTGCGATGCTCTGCATGCACAGCCAGACGAGATCCTCGCCAGACACCGGGTTCAGCTTCATGAATGCGTACTGCGCCCACAACCCTGTCCGGCATCCCGGCCATGCAGCAGGCCGCAATGATAGGAATGGCAACGTCGTCGATTGTATCGCGGTCATCCTCTACAAAAACATGCTGTTCTGTGCAGAACACTTCGCGGCGCAGTGCATGATAACCTGCCCGCTCCCACGGCGTGCGGGCAAGACGCACGACATATTCTGTAGGGATGAATGGCCGGTTTTCCAGGCCTTCGAAGATTTTACTCATTGTTCGTACGCCGAAAGCGAGGAACAGGCACCACACCGGCCACATCCTGCCCGGATATCGGTGGATTTCATGTTCGCTTCCCGCAGCATACGCCCAAGAGGAGCCAGAACGGACTTCATGAAATCAGCTGAAGGAGGCGCATGATTTTCCAGAGGAGTTCCGGAGATTGGCACAAATGGCACCACAAAGGGATAGACCCCAAGCGCAATCAGCCGCTCGGCCAGCGCCAGAATGTCTTCGGCACTGTCGCCAAGACCAGCCAGAATGTAGGTATTGACCTGCCCCCGCCCGAAAATGGGCACGGCACTGGCAAACGCGTCCATATAACGCTCAACGCTGACCGTGGCCTTGCCGGGCATGATCTTCTCACGCACAGCCTGAGTGGCGGCCTCAAGATGCATGCCCAGACTGTCTGCTCCGGCATCCCGCAGGCGCTGGAACCAGCCAGGGTCCCGTGGCGGCTCACACTGAACCTGAAGCGGCAGATCAACAGCCGCCCGGATAGCACGGGCTGATTCCGCCAGCACGGCAGCCCCCCGGTCCACCACATTTGGGGTGCCAGTTGTCAGCACCATATCCCGAACGCCATCCAGCTCCACAGCGGCTTTGGCAACTTCGGCAAGCTGTGCCGGGGTCTTGTAAGCGATCGTCCGATCGGCCTCTAGCGACTGGCCAATAGCGCAGAACTGGCAGGACGTGCGCCGATCAGCATAGCGGATGCAGGTCTGATGCACCGTGGTGGCCAGCGTATCTCGCCCATGCAGCAGAGCAATTTTCCAATAGGGAATGCCGTCTGCCGTGTTCAGTCCGTAAAAACGCGGAGCCGCCGGGAAATGGATCGTGCCCAGCGTCTGACCATCACGCAGGAGGGTGCTGGCGCCACTCTGGTCAGGCGGACTGGCCTGAAACGGAGACCGCCGCGCACCGGACGTATAGACCGGAACCATGACGGTCTGACCCGCGATGGTAATCGTCTTGTGGTCGGAAGGACCGGCTCCTCCTTTCCGGGCGATACCGCCAATATCGTCGCCGATCTGAAGCCCGAAAGACTGGAGATCCGTAACGAGCTTACGGCCGGAAAGCGTGCCGAGTGTTGGGACGGTCATGGCTTGGCCTCATCATTGGAGGGACCGGTCGGGTCAACTGCCTCGTGGTCACCGACATAATGCACCGTGCGCGCCGGTCGCCGGTCCTGAAGCAGGCTCAGCAGTTCAGGGCGTGCGTAATGCCCCACGGAATCCATCATCCGCTTGCGCTTGGTGATCAGGGCGAAATCAAGATCGGCAATCACCATCCCCTCGCCTTCCGTCAGTGGTGTGCCGAGCAGTTTCCCTTCGGGAGAGACGATGGCCGTGAAGCACCCACCACGCAGCGGCCCTTCCAGCGCAGGGTCTCGCGCAATATCCTTGATCTGGTCTTCCGTCAGCCACCCCGTGGCGTTCACGACAAAGCAACCGGATTCCAGTGCGTGATGCCGGATGGTCACTTCCATCTGATCGGCAAAAATCTGCCCGACCAGAGAACCCGGAAACTGGGCGCAGTGGATTTCCTCATGCTGTGTCATCAACGCGTAGCGGGTCAGTGGATTGTAATGCTCCCAGCAGGCGAGTGCGCCAATACGGCCAGCGGCACTCTCCACCACTTTTAGCCCTGCCCCGTCACCCTGCCCCCAAACCATACGCTCATGGTAGGTTGGCGTAATTTTTCGGCGCTTGAGCAGGATTTCTCCCGTAGCATCAAAGATAATCTGCGTGTTGTAGAGTGTACCAAAATCCCGCTCATTCACGCCCAGCACCACAACCATACCGGTCTGGCGTGCGGCCTCCGCCACCATGTCAGTCACCGGACCGGGGATGACCACAGCGCGTTCGTAGAGTTCCAGATGCTCGCCGCCGAAGCGGAAAGCGGGCTGGATAAACGAGAAATAGGGGTAATAGGGCACGAAGGTTTCAGGAAAGACCGCCAGCTTCACACCTTTTTCGGCGGCATCGCGGATGGCCTGACAGACTTTCCGGGCAGTCCCCAGACCATCGTCACCCAAGACGGGGCTGATCTGGATGGCTGCGGCGCGAACGATACGAGGCATGGCTTGCGGTCCTTCCTTCAGCCTTCAGAGAGTCCAGGTATTGAGGATGAAAGCGTTATCGCGACGCGCCAGCAGAATGATGTCGAGCACATCCTGCGGATTGATGGGCGTAATACCCGGGATCAGGTTCTGCTCACCGTAGCCGTAAAGGGCCTGAAGCGCGAAGCGGCAGGCATAAACCTTTCCGCCTTCTTCAAGGATTTTCGCGATCTGCTTGTTGCAGTTCATGTGTCCCGGAAAAGCCTCGTCACCCAGACGGGGGAAGCCACGCTGCACGCCGAGGGTCACACCCGGACCATACAGAAGAACTGACGTTTCAAAGCCTTTGCGGATCAGGCGCGTGGCCTGGAGCAGATTTACAAACCCGACAGACCCTTCATTGGCGACAGTATGAAAAGTAATGAGGGCTTTTTCTCCGGGATTGGCTTTGACGTCCTCGAAAACCTTGTTTTCATAATTGACGAAGCAATCACCATCTTTATGCGGAGCGTGTTCGACTTTCGGCATGGTATCTCTCCCGTGTGCTGCGGTCCCGGCGAGAAACCGGGGCTAACCGCGTTGCTGAAGCGAACGTGGCACGGGATGACGAACAGGCAAAATATTGTATGCTCATTAACGACAATACAATCAGATCAAATTATGCCGTAAGGCACCTCTTAATGAGAGCAGTGCCATACAAAAATATGGCTATCACCATACAATGATAAGTTGTTTCCATAACTCTCTGTTTTAATGGGCTTTATTTATCACGCATTCGTGAACTAATGGCCTTTTTGTTTTTCAGAGCATGCACCTGCCACTCCAGAGAATCAGGGTGCACCATCGATTTCAGCCCCCCACTCAGGTCATACAATATCGGCAAAACCGGGAGAGCGTTTGTGCTGCAGGACTGACAGAACTCCTTGCAGAGATTCCTCAAGGCTTGCGGAATCCGGTGCGCTACCCAGCGCAATCCGTGCCCGCTGAGGTGGCTCTCCACTAATGGTAAAAACAGTGCTGGGAACCAGCGCCAGACCACGCCTGCGGGCATAGGCCACAAAATCCGCACTCCCCCACCAGTCCGGCAATTTCAGCCAGACATGCGGTCCATCGGGATTCATGCAGTGCCCCTCACCAAGAACCTTGCGGGCGATAGACTGGCGCAGGCGCAGTTCCTTGCGGATGGCAAGCAGGATTGTATGCGCCTGCTCCGTCTGCATCCACCGCGCGGTAAGCGCACTGAGCAGGCCGGCATTGGTCAGAGCAATCGCTCGGATAGCGGCAGTCACCCTTCGGGCCATGTCTGCATTAGGTAAGGCAACGTAAGCGGTACGCAGGCCCGGACTGAGCGTTTTGGCGAGGGTAGCCACGTAGCTGACACGACTATGATCGAGAGCCGCCAAGGCAGGCAGCGGATCGTCCATCAACAGACTGTAAGGGTCATCCTCGACAATATGGAGATGGTGACGTTGCGCAACTGCCAGAATATCCTTTCGTCTTTGCAGGGACATCGTGGCGGTGGTGGGATTGTGAATAGTCGGAATGCAGTAAAGCAGCCGAGGATGGTGTTCAGCGCAGACCCGGTCGAGCTGGTCAGGCATCATGCCTTCCACGTCGCTGTCCACCCCCACCAGAATAAGATCGAACTGCGCCGCTATGGTCCGGATGCCAGGATAGGCAATACGGTCGGTGACAATAACATCACCGGGCTGGGTGTGCGTGCTGACGATTGCCGCCAAAGCACTCTGGGCCCCCGGTGCGACAAGAATTTCGTCTGTTCGCCGCTGACCGATGACGGGAGCGATCCATTTCGCGCCAAGCTGACGCTCCTCCAATGTCCCACCCGTTACGCGGTAGGACATGAGGCTGTTCAGATCCTGCTGCTTCAGAATGGCCGTAATATCGTTCTGGATGATCCGCTGCAGCGGCGGATCCTGCGGGATGGGCGGCAGATTCATGGTCAGATCGACCACAGCCGGACCGGTATGCCGCCAGTGACTTTCCCCCGCGCCGACACGAATAAAGGTGCCCCGCCCAACCGTCGCATCAATCAGGCCGCGCCGCCGAGCCTCGGTGAATGCACGGGTGACTGTCGTCAGATTGGTACCAAGATACTCCGCAATCGTGCGCTGTGGTGGCAGCTTGTCCCCTTCCCGAAGGTCGCCCTTGCGGATGGAAAGCGCCAGAGCATCGGCCACAGTCATGTAAAGCGCGTTCGGACTCCGGCTGATCTCTTCTTTCCAATGAGCCAGATAAGGATATGCAGACATAGGATGGAACTTCCATACATTCGATGAAAATCCATTAGACCATACGCCATACAATCAGCGCAATCTTAGTGCTTCTTAAAGAGACAGCAGTCGCCCTCTCTGCCCTCTACGACGTCCAGGCTCATCCATTTTCCTGCACTGACCGAAATTTAGCAGGAATCAGCTACAGAGTAGAAATTGCGGCCATCGGTCTCAACCGAGATATGAGACCTCCTACCAACACTCTTCTTGCCTGCGTCATAAGCATGCATTTTACGGAAAACGCCAGAATACCCGGACTGTCAATAATGCGCTGACCAGGTCATCATACCATTTCAGAATCAGCCTGCAACACGGCATGTAACAAGACATTCGCGCCCGCCGTAACGTCATGAGGCTCAGCACTTTCCGCTTCATTATGGCTGATACCTTTCCAGCACGGAACAAAAACCATCGCTGTCGGAACCACCCGCGCAACATAGACGGCATCGTGACCAGCACCCGACACAATTCTGCGGGCGCTATAGCCAAGATTTTGAGCACTTTTTTCAATAAAAGACACGCATAAGGGGTCAAAATGCACGGCGCCCGATGTCCATGTTGAAGAGGTGCTGAACTCCACCCCACAGGAAGCCGCAATCGCCTCCAGTGTCTGGTAAAATTCTTTCTCCATTATTTCCAGAGTGCCGTCCGATGGGTGCCGCAGATCTACTGTGAAATGAACACTCCCCGGCACAACGTTACTACTGCCGGGCAAGCATTCGATGATACCCACTGTACTTAAGCCATCAGGCGCGTGATTCATTGCCACCTGATGCACCCCATCAATCATACGAGCTGCTGCCCATAA
The DNA here is from genome assembly GCF_018811985.1 of Acetobacter sp. P5B1. NCBI lineage: Bacteria > Pseudomonadati > Pseudomonadota > Alphaproteobacteria > Acetobacterales > Acetobacteraceae > Acetobacter > Acetobacter sp. P5B1. The sequence goes on from NZ_JACRVS010000023.1 coordinate 21,908, forward strand.
TGCATCAGACCGCATCGTCATGGGGGTCGTTCCAGCATGAGCGTCCTGGCCTGTTACCGTCACATCATACCAACGCATGGCCTGCACGCCCTGCACCACGCCTATGGTCTTTTCCTCAGCTTCCAGAACAGGGCCTTGTTCAATATGGAGCTCAAAATAGGCGGACGCAGGATGCTTCCCGCAGTCTTCCTTCCCGACAAACCCCGTTTGCTCCAATGCTTCTCCTAGCGTGATCCCATTTTTATCGGGCCGGCTGCGCGCAAACTCTTGAGTAAAGGCACCCCCAAAAACACCAGATGCCAGCATCGGTGGAGTGAAACGGGCCCCTTCCTCGTTGGTCCAATTCACCACCTCTATAGGGTGGCGTGTCGAAATATCAGCACTATGCAGCGCACGCAGCACAGCGACGCCGCCTAAAACCCCGAGAATGCCATCGAATTTCCCACCAGTAGGCTGAGTATCAAGATGGCTCCCAATCATAATAGGAGGCAAAGCGTCGCAAGTGCCGGCACGACGGGCAAACTGGTTACCCATTGAATCATACGTTACAGTGCAGCCCAAAGCTTCACATGTCTGCGCAAACCATGTTCGCACGCTTTTATCTTCATCAGACAAAGCAAGACGACAGATGCCCCCTTTAGGCGTCCCACCAAAACGGGCCGTTTCCATGAGATCGTTCCAAAGAGCAGGACCGTCGATGAGCATATTGCTTTGGGCAGACATTTTTCCGTCCTTGTTCTTAGATAGTGAGGAGAATTCAGTATCCTCTTTGAGGATCACACAATAACGCTGGCTTTTCGCCTCGTTCCATTTGCCCAATCACCTCTGCAACATACTGTGCCTGCATCAAAGGAGACGCTTCTGAAGCAACATGCGGCGTGATGATGATGGAAGGATGCGTCCATAAGGGTGACGCGGCAGGTAAAGGTTCCGGCGTCACTACATCCAAAACAGCACCACACAGAATACCCGTATTTAGTGCATTGATAAGATCCGTTTGAACAACGTGACGGCCACGGCCAACATTGATAAACCCCGCTCCACGCGGAAGTCTTTTAAGGAATTCCTTCGAGATGATCCCATCTGTCTGAGGGGTGCTGGGTAAAAGATTAACCAGAATATCAGCGGTTTCTAAAAACGCCGACAATCCCTCCTGCCCGGCATAAACCGTCACACCAGTCAGAGTTGCTGGAGACCGCTTCCAGCCCGAAACCCTGAACCCAACACGCGCCAGATGGGTCGCAACATATCCGCCTAAATGGCCTAGCCCCATAACACCAATACGCGTTGTATCTGTTGTGCGTGCAATCGTATTGGAAGCCCATCGCTGTTCAGCTTGCTGAAGCGCCCATGTTCTGGCCTGCCTCAAAAGGGCAATGGCTGCCCATGTGACATAATCAGCCATTAATTGACCGGTCTGTTCTCCCCCCATGCGAACCAGAGGGATATGACGAGGAAAGCCGGGGGCATTCAAGAGGTGATCGACCCCTGCCCCCGTGCATAAAATAGCCTTTGCGGTCGCCAATGCAGGATAATGGTCTGCCTCCGGCGACCATACCAGCACATAGTCACTGGGTTGGAGCCGGGTTTGAGACTCATACCACGACAAAACTGACAGGTCCGGCGCAACTTCGGCAAAGGCTTTTTTCCAGATATCAAATTTTTCCGGGCCATCTGCACTGATAATAAGCCGCGCCATACTCTACCTTTCTTTCCTCACGTCATAATAGAAGAAAAACCCTATGATCTTGTAAAGATCATGGAAATTTTTCTTACGCTGACAGTAAAGATTTCCGACGCAGCGGCATAGTCATGCAATGAACGCTCCCACCACCGCGGGAAAACTGGTCCAGTTTCGGATCAAAAACAGTCAGACCTTCTGCACGTAACACGCTGTTGATGCGCGTAGAATGGTGGGGACTAATGACACGACCCTTACCCAACGCCAGGACGTTACATCCCATGTCACGCATGGCTTCCTTGTACGTGACGGGAAGTAGACGAATACCATTCGCCTTGAACCAGTCCAGGTCTTCATCCGCCAGACAATCCACGGCTGCAATGGCCAGATTTTCCGCCACCATTGTGAAAATCACGTCAAGATGCAGAAAATGCTCCGGGAAACGTATCATACGGCACGCCCAGCCAGCCTCTTCAAACCAGCTGATAAACTCCGCTGCTCCAGCTTCATCCGTGCGGCCGCCACTCACACCTACGGCTAACAAACCGGGGCGAATGATATGAATATCCCCCCCTTCTATGTGCCCTTTCGTACAACTTTTCCAGATTTCATCGGGCGCATAAAAAGAGCGGATCTCACCTTCTTCCGCGACACGCTCCTTACGCATAAGCCGCGTTACAACGGTACCAAATGGCGTGGTTTGTGAACTATCGCGCGTATAAACCTGATACGGCATATCTGGATGCGGCTTCAGGAAATGGCATGAAACATCGGCGCCTTTCAAAGACGAAACCAACTCGCCAAATTGTTCGGTCAACGCCGTGCGATCAATGGTTCCACCGTTTGCCATCGTCTGAATGGCAATATCGTTACTCGGGATCCACTGATAGTACTCTGGAGGACAGAGGAGCACATCAGCCAATTCACCGGTCTCGCTATCAATAAACCAGCGGTTTGCTACCATTACCCGAAATCCTTGAGATTGCTACGTTCATCAAGACTGTAACGAATAAGGAATGAGAGCAAAATTAGAATAAACCGGAGTTCACTTTATAAAAACGTTAATTATCTAAATTTGCTACCAAACACGCTAACTGGACGGGATGCTCAAATCGATTTTCTCCGCAGAAAACCAAGGCATGAAACACTTTGATCGCCTATTAAGGCTCCCATCCTCAGAGAAATAAGGCACTGTTTGAACCGCCACCGCCTACTTCCCGACCTTCCCTTCTTACGATAGGGTAACAGACCCAAGCGGGTTACAATTGAGGTGAACACTTGCGCACAGCCTGCCCTGAGCACCAAACGTTTCACGCAACCTGGCCGACTGAGAGAGAGGTTAGACAGATCAGATGCCCCGATCAGCCAACCCCCAACCAGCCCCCCTGCTTCCCACATCTCGCAAAGCAAATGTGCGGCGATCAAAAGGTTTTCGAGGCCAGGTTTCAGAGGTCGACCTACGCTTATTGCGCGTTTTTCATACTGTTGCTGCACAGTCTGGTTTTGCTGCCGCCGAGATTGCATTAGGAAAAAGCAAGTCTTCCATTAGCCTTGATATCTCGGCCCTTGAAACGCGGCTGGGGCTCAAACTCTGCAAACGGGGACGCAGTGGCTTTTCTCTTACCAGTGAGGGTCAGGCTGTTCTGGATGCAACACTTACTCTCATGCAGGACCTCCAGCATTTTCAGCAACGGATCAACCAGATAAGTGGCATTTTATCCGGCACATTCCGGCTGTATGTACCAGATAATCTGCAAACCCATGGCGAGACACCCCTTATCCGCGCAATAGGAACGTTCACGAGCCTCCATCCTAACGTATTCATGACCGTCCATTCCGCGTCTACGCGGGATGTTGAGGTCGCCGTGACAAATGGACAAGCCACCGCGGGTATTGCGCTCTACCCTCAGCATATGCCCGGGATACAAAGCGTCCCGCTCGTAGCAGAGGCGCTTAACCTGTATTGTGGAGCCCGACATCCACTTTTTGAAATGCCGGAAGACGACATTACTCTGGACCTTCTGGCTGCCCAGCGCATAATTGCGGTCTCTGACGCCGCAACATCACCACGATGGAACGAAATACGCACCCACCTTTCTTTCCATGCCTCTGCAGAAAATGTTGATGCACGCGCTTTGCTTATTCTTTCTGGAAATTTCATTGGGTTTTTACCAGAAGCTTTTGCAAAGCCACTCGTTGATCGTCAGCTGCTCAGACGTATCAGTTTCGATGATCTGCAACTGATAACCTGCTTTCACTTTTTGGCCAGACTCTCTCCAGAAACAGAATTAATGGTTGAGACGTTTCGTGCCCTGCTGGAAGAATCCTACTAATGAGCGCCTTTTTCTCATTCATGAAGACTATGGTTTTTCTAGAAAAATATAAGCCTGCGCGACTTACCACTCTCTGTTTGCTCGGTATCGGTCTGGGATTGTCTTCCTACCACTTAGCGTCTGCCCAGACCTCTGGAGAAGAAACGCCCTCCTTTGTGCAAAACGGCACGCTGACGGTTTGCACAAACCCGACCCTGCCGCCCATGACATTCGTTCAGGGTTCAGACGCAAGTAAGCCGGAAGGCATGGATATTGATCTGGCACGCGCCCTTGCAAAACATTGGCATGCGTCACTCAATCTGGTTACCATGGATTTCACAGGCCTTTTCCCAAGCCTTGCGGCACAGAGGTGTGGAATTGTATTAAGCGGCATCATACAATTACCGGACCGTGAGAAGAATTTTGATGCCGTTCCTTATCAAGAGACTGCCTTAACCGTCGTAGCACGCGCCAACACGCTTCCTATAAAAAGCATGGCGGAGCTATCTGGAAAAACCATCGCAGTTCAGTCCGGCACGAGCTACGCCGCGCGCATAGAGCGTGAAAATATTGCTCTGAGTGCAGCGGGCAAGCCTCCCATCACCATTCAACAATATCCGACTGAAGATCAGGTTGTACAGCAAGTGCTCATCGGGCGCGTTTTTGCGTTTGTCAGTCAGGACGTTGAGCTTTATTTCAGACAAAAGCAACTCCATGGCAAAGTCACGATTATTCTTAAGCCTGATTACTCCGATTATCGCCATTTTGCGGCCTATACACGCAAAAACCCACACGACCACGCCCTGATCGCACAAGCCATTTCTGAGCTGGAAAGCGACGGTAGCCTTGCTGGGTACAGACAAAAATGGTCCCTTTCAGCTCAAAGTGAACAAGCCCTTTCGACTGATGAGCGTGGGAGTGCCTTTAACTGGCAGGCTTTTTTTGCCGCGCTAACATCGCTAGCTTTCCTAAAGGGTGCAGCTATTACGCTGTCTGTCGCTCTGCTTTCTCATTTCATTGCAATTGTTATCTCCATTCCGATGGCGATAACGCTTAACAGCCACGGGAAGTCGGCTCTCAAAGTCGTGCTGAAGGCTTATGTGTCTGTTTTCCGAGGTGCCCCGACACTGTTGCAGCTTCTGTTTATCTGGAATGCGCTTCCCCAGTTCTTCCCTATTTTCAGAGAGCAATGGTTTACGCCGTTTTTGGCCACACTTGTTGCGCTTTCCATTAATGAATCAGCGTATCAGGTAGAGATCAATCGTGCGGCCCTAAGCGCTGTCGATGGAGGCCAGGAGCTTGCTGCCGACGCATTGGGTATGACGCGCAAACAAGTCTATCGATATGTTATTTTCCCGCAGGCTCTTCGCGTGGCTCTTCCGCCAACCATTAATGAATTTATCAGCCTTTTAAAAACAACGTCTCTGGCATCAGTTATTTCTCTGCAAGAGCTCCTTGCAATCACACAAGTTCAGGTAGCACGCACATTCGAATTCACAGAATATTATGCGGCTGCACTCATATATTATCTTGCTATGGTTTTTTTCTTTCTCTTCTTACAAAAACGTGTGGAACGCCGTTTCTCCTGGGCCGACCGTAAGAAAGCTTCCGCCAATGCAGCCTGATACATTCTCCGTTCAAAACACTCCGCCCCACGACGACACCTCTATGATTTCCGTGCGCAATATGAGCAAATTGTACGGAGAATTTGTCGCTTTGGACCGCCTGAATTTTGAAGTGCAGAAGGGTGAAAAAATCGTTGTTCTTGGTCCGTCAGGCTCAGGAAAATCAACCCTTATCCGTACGTTCAACCGCATCGAGCCTCATGACAGTGGTAGTATCCTTATCGATGGCAAGGTTATCAATGAAAAAACCAGCCTGACAGAGCTTCGCTGCATGGTGGGAATGGTCTTCCAGAATTATAATCTTTTCCCACATCTCAGCGTTCTGGATAACTGCACTCTTGCTCCCCAACTTGTGCGCAATATTCCCCGTAAAGACGCACACGACATGGCGCGTCATTTTTTGTCGCAGGTGGGGATTCCAGAACAGGCAAACAAATACCCTATCCAGCTTTCAGGCGGTCAGCAGCAGCGGGTCGCTATAGCACGAGCACTCTGCATGAAACCCGAGATCATGCTGTTTGACGAGCCAACTGCGGCTCTCGATCCTGAGGCTATAACCGGAATTGTCAGCATTATGGACACTCTGGCCGAACAAGGCATTACCACCCTGTGCGTGACGCATGAAATGGCGTTTAGCCGCCGTATTGCTGATAAAATTATCTTTATGGATCAAGGCCGTATTCTTGAAATAACACCGCCTGAGGTTTTTTTCACAAATCCCCGGACGCAACGTGCTCAAAGCTTTCTGGATCAGATGATACGGTACTGAGGTCACACACCAGCCCTTGTAAAAGTAAGATTTACAACATTCCAAACGAAAGAGCTCCTCGTTTCATTATTAAATTGAAATGAAGTCGTTACCCGGGTGGATCTGTCCACCCCAGTAGATAAGGGGATCTTATGACCGCCCGCTCTTTCCATTTGCCGCTAACAGCGACTTTAGCCCGCAGAGTATCCCAGCAGACTGCACCCCTTCCCTCACGCACCTTAACGCAAGGAGTGCAGGCATGACACGCCGTTCCCCAGCCACCATCCCGAATGCTCTTATCAGGGGCAGTCAGCAAACAGTTCGGCGTAAACTCGCTCTGACAGCACTCCTTTTGGGTACGACGTCAGCTCTTCCTGCTTTTGCTGCCAAAGTTGATAATCAACTTCACACTTACAGAAGCGGTACCGCGCAAAACAAATCTGTTTCGAAAGTATCCACAGCGTCTCGTTCTAAAGTGCGCGCCCCCCGCAGAAGCACCTCTTCTGAAGATATTCAGGTCACACAAACGCGTACGGCACATTATCATTCTCAGCCTGGCACAGTGAATGTCATGAGCGGAAAAGAGCTTCGTGAGCTGCATGTGGAAAGCCCCAAAGAAATTGCGGCTTACACCCCGGGTGTGACGGCTGTAAATGCGACCTCTGGCAGTTCGCCTATTTTCTCCATTCGAGGCGTCGGATTGGATGACTATGTGGGCACCAATATGGGCGGTATTGGTATCTATCTGGATGGCGTGTTTGCACCATATGCTGCGCTTTATAATGGGCAGATGCTTGATATTGAAAATGTTGTCGTGGCAAAGGGACCGCAAGGCTTTGATATGGGCCGCAGCACAACAGGCGGTAGCGTCAACATTACGTCCGTCAAGCCATCTGACAAGTTTGGCGGTTATCTGGACTGGGGATATAGCAGCTATAATACCAGTACCGGTAAATTTGCCGTAAATGTTCCCATTACAGATAAAATTTCAAACCGAACGGCCTTTAGCTATACTAAAGGAGATGGCTGGCAGCATGATCTGAACACCAATAAACGTTATGGTGCGCAAGATATTCTGGCCATTAGAAATCTAACAAAATTCCAAATTGATGATAAGACATCAGCACTTCTGAATATCCACTATACGCGGGACAGAGGCACCCCCATGTCCCCACAGAATACACAAGCTGATGCTGTTAACGGCTTTCCTGTTGGCACGATTGGGGTAAGCTCAAATGCCTATTACAACAGGGTCAATGTTGGGCAGAACCGGGTTGGCCGTAATGAAAATGGTGGCGGTGCCTCCCTGTCTTTCGAACGTATTTTTGATTTCGGTGTTTTCACTTCACAGACTGCCATAGATCTGTATCGCAGAAATATTTATGACAACTACGACGGTGAATCTGTCCAGGTTTCTGATTATCACTGGAATGATACCTACCTGGCACAGTCACATGATATGCATCTGCGCACCAATATTGCTAAAATATTTCATTTGACAGTTGGTATTTACGAATCTTACGATAAAATTGATGGTGATTATACAAGTAGTCGCGGCTTCCTGTTTGACATGCCCGAAGAAAACATGACCAACCATTTCAGCCAGCAAAACCTCTCTACCGGGGTGTATGTCAACACCGTAACCAATATTACCCATAACCTGGACTTCATCGCTTCGGGGCGCTTCTCTTATGATGAGCGTGGGTTCCATGGGGGCACACGGGATATCAACGGTGCTGTGACAGGCACTCCGGGAGGTACCCTGTCTTACCTCAACACGAGCCATAACTATGAACGCTTCACTGGCCGCGTCGGGTTGCGTTATACGGTCGTGCCCGGCACCTACCTTTATGGTACGATTTCTAACGGATATAAGGCAGGAACGTACTTTGCTGCACCTGTCTCCGCATCGCAGGCCCTTGATTACGTGCGTCCGGAAAACCTGATTGCTTACGAAGTCGGTGTTAAATCAAGTCTTTTCAAAAACAAGCTGATGATTGAAGGCTCTTTGTTTGATTATGAATATCATAACAGACAGACCCTCTTTGTTGCGGAAATGCCGGGAAATATCACGTCCCTGAGCCTGGGCACAATTTCACGGGCCCGAACCAGAGGTGGTGAGGTTTCTTCCACCATACATGATCTGATCCCTAATCTTGATCTCAGGGGATCCTTTGCCTACCTCGACGCTCAGGCCACGTCCCCAGTGAACAATATCGGCGGCCTCCCTCTGCTTTCCAATGTTAATGCCCACTCAGCCCTGCCGTTTGCTCCCCGTTTTTCATGGAGCGCCGTTGCACGCTACGGTATTGATATCAATCGCTACCGCGTGACATTGCAGGCCAGCTACACATGGAAAGACAATATGCTGGTGGCGTTGGGAGACCCCAACGGTCAGACCAACAAGATTGGCTCCATGGGGCTGCGTATGGAATTCGCTCCAAAAACCAGCAAATGGTCGGCAGCCGTTTACGTGGACAATATGCTCGACAAGCACGGTAATGTTTATTCCTTCACAGGGAGTGACAACAGCCGGGCGCAGTATTTGCAAACGCCTCGGTGGGTTGGTGTCGATCTGCACTATAATTTCTGACCCTCTTCGCTGGGTTTAGTGCTCCTTATCTGAACCCAGCTTTTTTCCAGGAATTTTCTATGCGCCTTGAGGTATTTAAAACGTTATGGGGTGACAATCGTCCTTGGCAATTCGCCGCCGAGGAAGCGAAAGCTGCTGGCTTTAATGGTCTTGAGGGCCGAATTCCCTCCACCCACACAGAGGCACGCCGGAACTTTCAAATCCTGACGGATGAGAATATGCCTTATATTGGCATTATCATGACAGGTGGGGGCGTTATACCCAAACAGTCGTGCAGCATAGAAGAGCATCTGGAAGATCTAAAGCAGGGGCTCGAATGTGCAGCCCTTATGTCCCCTCGCTTTATTAATGTTCTTGGAGGGAATGACCGTTGGTGCGCCAGTAAGCAGGCAGACTTCATAAACAAGGCGCACGCCATCGCACAGGCAACTGGAGTTCTTTGTGTGTTTGAAACACACCGTTCCAGAATTCTGGCAAACCCATGGGTCACGCTTGATGTTTTACCTCAGCTGGAAAGCGATATTCTGTTCACGCTGGATATAAGCCACTGGGTTGTCTGCTGTGAACGGCTGCTCAATGAGCCGGAAGATGACTTCAGTGCCTTTTTCGAAAGGGTGCATCATATACAGGCCCGCATCGGCTATGATCAGGGGCCACAGGTTCCTCACCCAGCCGCGCCTGAATATTCTGCCGCCCGGAAGTTCCATCAAAACGTATGGGAACAAATCTGGCTGTCCCAACAGAAACGGGGTTACAGCACGTCCACCCTCACACCAGAATGCGGACCGGATGGATACGTCCATACCCTGCCTTTTACCAACGCTCCCATAGCCGATCTATGGGACCTGAATAAATGGATTGGCCAGACAGAACAGGCCCATTTCAAACAAATCTTCTCTTCACAAGCTGAACTGGACAGATGATTATGACAGAAACCGCTACCTTCACATCCATTCCTGTCGTCGATATCGCTGGACTTTACAGCGATGCTTTGCAGGACCGTATGGCTGTCGCTCAACACCTGGGAGACGCAGCCCGCAATGTAGGTTTCCTATATATTGCAGGTCACCGCGTCCCGGCAGATGTCATTCAAGCTGTGCGTGATGCAGCCAAGGCGTTTTTCGCGCAGCCTTTTGAGCGGAAGATGGACTACTATATCGGCTCTTCTGAAACACATAAGGGGTTTGTGCCTGAAGGCGAGGAAGTCTACGGCAGTGGCCGGCCTGACCATAAAGAAGCTTTTGATATTGGTTTTGAGGTCCCCGCTGACAATCCGCTGGTTCAGGCAGGCACACCTCTGCTCGGCCCCAACAAATGGCCAACTGTTCCAGGTTTCAAAGAGGCTGCACAAGCCTATTACAAAGCTGTTTTTGCTCTGGGCCGCACACTATTCAGAGGCTTTGCGCTCGCTCTTGGTTTGCCCGAAAACTATTTTGACGATCACGCCAACTTCCCACCATCAAAACTGCGCATGATCCATTATCCTTATGACGCCGAAGCGCAGGATGCCCCCGGCATCGGGGCCCATACTGACTATGAGTGTTTTACCATCCTGCTTGCTGACCAGCCGGGGCTGGAAGTTATGAACGGTAACGGAGAATGGATTGACGCTCCTCCCATTCCGGGAGCCTTTGTCGTCAATATTGGTGACATGCTGGAAGTTATGACAGCTGGCACATTCGTCGCCACCGCACACCGGGTAAGGAGTGTTAAAGAAGAACGCTATTCTTTTCCGTTATTTTACGCCTGCGACTACCATACTCAAATCCGGCCGTTACCAGCCTTTGCCAGCGGCAGCCAGGAATATGAAGCCATCACTATTGGTGAGCATATGTGGGCACAGGCACTCCAAACCTATCAATATCTTGCGCGTCGCGTAGAAGCTGGCACATTAGCGCTTCCTGCCGGTGCACGTAAAACAGCAACTTTTGGTCATTTCAAAAAGACAAAAGAAGTGTCCTGAAGAAAGAAAATGACAATGCCGAATATCTCCTCCACAGAACAAACCCTGCGTGAAGATTTAGCCGCAGCTTATCGGCTGATGGCGCTCTTCAACATGACAGACCTTGTTTATACCCACCTTTCCGTGAGACTGCCGGGTGATGACCATCGGTTTCTGGTCAATCCATATGGGCTGTTGTTTGAAGAGATTACCGCCAGTTCTCTCGTCGTTGTGGATGCGGATGGCCAGCCAACGCAGGAAACATCCTGGCCTGTTAATCCTGCAGGTTTTGTCATTCATTCCGCCGTGCACCGTAGTCGTCCGGATGCCGCCTGCGTGATGCATACCCATACTGTGCCAGGCATGGTTGTGGCGGCACAGGACACCAATATTCTGCCCTTGAATCAGATCAATATTGAGTTTTACGGCTCAGTCGGGTTTCACCCCTATGAGGGTATTGCCGCTGATGATAATCTAAGCGAACGCGAACGTCTGGTACGTGATCTTGGCATAAATAGCGCTCTCATTTTGCAAAACCATGGTTTGCTGACGGTGGGGGAAACCGTTGCGCGGGCATTTTACCGCATGTATTATCTCGAACAGGCTTGCCGCATTCAAATTGCGGCACAGGCAACGGGAGTGCCTTTATACACCCCTTCTGAAGATAAAATTCTCAGAACTAAAAAACAATTTGATGAAGATCCGGATCAGGGCCGCATGATCTGGGCCGCGTTAAAGCGCAAACTCGACCGAGAGCAGCCCGATTATAAGATGTAAATTAACAGTCTCTGCTTAAAAACGTAGAAAGTCTGCAGCGTGTGGCCTCCAGATGCGACCAATGAAAGAACAGTCCGGAAGCAGGTGGAGGGATCGAAGAACCGTCGGTTGATGGGGCTTTGTCCTGATTTTTGAGTTTTGGTATGCTGATTGATGGTTGCCATGATGGTTTCTGACCTGCGTTTTGAGCAGATCTGGGAAGATTAACCGCTGGATTGCTATGCTGCTGCGCTGATCCGCTTCAGGAAGAGGAAGCGGCGCATATTATAGACGATATTGGCCAGTCCGATCCTCATTGTGGCCCCGGTGATACCCACTATTCGGATAAACAGCCCGGTCTGTGACTTCTGGTCAGCAAAGACATGCTCGACACGCGATCGGATGACCGATTTTCCAGCATTTGATTTCCGGATATGTCAGGGCATCGGTTTGAGATGCGGCTTTTTCCTGTGGACCTTCGAGACGAACCCCAGCTTGTCCATGAAATCTTCATTGGCCTTTGAGCGACAGGCCGTGTCTACCCAGACCGTTGAAGCCGTATTGGTTTTATCCAACACGCCTTCGCGCAGCCTGGCGCCATCGGTTGTTTTCCATTTGCGGATCAGCCGAAACTTCCGGTCCATGGAGACGTGGGATTTGTAGCCAAAGAACGGGATGGCGAGATCCGTTGCGGGGATCGTCCCGTCATCCTGCCGCTTTGCCTTCGTGAACTTCAGCGTCCAGCGGGCGAGCCTGTCCTTGTGGGATAGTTTGGAGGGCTTGTCCTGCCAGTCCTGTGGGAGCCGCCCTTCACGCAGATCGGCCTTCTCCGCGTTGGTATTGCGCCGCCTCCAATGTTGCGTCCAGGATCTGGCCTGACATCGGCAGATAGTCTGCGTTGCCCAGGGTTGTATCAAAGCGATTGAATAGCCCATCGATCGCACCCGCCTAAGTCAGACGCTCGCGAAACAGCCCTGTGGTTTTGGCATCAGGCACGCGGTCCGACAGGCCCAGACCAAGGAAGCGCATGAAGGAGAGACGGTCGTTGGGCAGGTGTTCTGTCCGCTTATCAGACAAATTGTTCAACGTCTGGATCATCAGGATCTTGAACATCAGCATCGGATCGAATGGCGGTCGGCCACCTTTGCTCCCGTCTGAATAGGCCAGAGCCTTGTCCAGTTCCGGGCGGAACACCTCAAAATCCACAGTCCGGGAAAACGCTTCGAGTTGGTCCCCCCAACCGCTCAATCGCGAAAGCCGCTCCTTAACATCAAAGAAACCCGACTGCTTCATCTCCCCCCCCCCCACTCAAGGCGAAAGATACCGAAACACAGAGAGAAGCCCAAAACCAGAGGGTTTTTCGAACCCTCCATTTCTATTTTTTGGAAAAACTAATGAATAGTATCATCTTTCCTATACCAGGTATTCTTATAAGACGTCATCTCAAGCGAAAAAATATTATTTTAGTTTTAATAAGCCGCTCTATACCAGGTTAGATTTACTCAGTTCTGGTGCTTTTACGATCAAAGTAGAATGGCGTTTTGAATGAAGTGAAGCAAAACAGAATAGAGACCCCACAGTCACCATCATCACTCCTTCCCAGAACGACCAACCCAAAGACGTTTTTAGCCAACATGCTGCAAAAATGGAGGATAAAACAGGAGTAAAATACGAAAATGGAATAATAATGGATGTATTGCCACGCAACAATCCAATATTCCAAAACCCATATCCTAATCCCAACGCCACACTCGCCAGCACAAGATCAGGAAGTGCATGCATGGGGAACAACATAAGGGGACCCGGCAGAAGAAAATACAAGATCCACAACAGGATTGCGGCCAGAACAAAAAAGAGCGCTACAGCATTCTGATCTTTGGCAAAACGCGGTGTCAGCGCACTATAAAGAGCCCATACCACAGCATCGAGAAAAGCCAGAGAATAGCATAGAGGATTTTTCAAAAAATGTTCTGTCAGAGCAGAAAATGAAAAAGAGACACCTTCTCCACCCAATACACGGATGACGCCAAATGTTGCCAGAAGTATGCCAGGAACAATAAAGATTTTAACCTTCTTTCCATTCATAAATATTGAAAACAGAATTGTCAGACTGGGCCAGAAATAATTGATGACCCCGACTTCCATTGCTTCCGTACGAGAGTGTGAAAATCCAAGTGCTAATGCCAAACCAATTTCACAAATGACAAACAGACTTCCTCCCACAAGAAGATAAGGGCGGGAAACAGCGCGCATATCTGGTAAGCCAACAGTAACAAGAAGCAGCAAAGCACCCAATGTATCGACCAACGCAGTTCCACCCAATGGCGTAAACTGCTCCGTCACATAACGCACAAGCCCGACAACTGTACTCCATAGCAAAACGGCCAAAAGACCATATGCTGTGGGTGCATTCACACTTGCTTTAATATTCATTCTTAAAATCCGTTAACCACCATAGAGTGGTTGAGGCTTCCCTGGAATGAGAAGCCTCTTCTTCTTTTAAAAAATTTCTACAAGAAATTTCTTTTTATGACCCTGTCATAATCCTGCTCAAAAACAATACGCCCTTCTTCTTCAACCAGAAGATGCGCCTTCAGGAAGAAATTTTCTTTGTCACAAGTCATTTTAGATTTCAGATCCAGCGTGACGTCTTGGCCTGGACGGGCAAGATGATAAAATTGTGTAAGTTCATAGCGTGCACTCAAAGGATCATCATCATGAACACTCAGATGCCTCTTTAAATTATGCTCAACTGTTGTATCCGTTTCATCATAACGAAAAACACCTGATCCAAAGACGCCACCGACAGCATCCGTCACATAGTCCATGGAGCCGCCAACCCAATCTTGCATGCTGTAACGTCGCAAAGTTCCAATAGAGATTTGTGAAAGAGGTGCTTGATCTCCCTGCTCGGGAGCCTTGAAATGAACAGGCTGCGAGGAGCATCGTGTAGCATCCAGAACAGGCAGGATAAGGGTGCTTCCTGAGTGAACAGAAAGGGTCGCAGCGTATGGCGCTGGCCAGATCAAAGGCCAGAAGGCTGTGCCAATGGCAATCCTTATCCGATTACCAGCAGCAAACCGATGCCCGCAAACTTTTAATGGCACCGTAACATCATAGACTTCTCCTGGAACAAGACATTCCGGGTTTTCATGCCCATTACGATGCGTCAGATTCAGTACCTGATAACTTACGCGCGTGACCTGTCCATCAGGTAAAACTTCGGACAATCTAGCAACAATCTGGGCTTCCGCCACATCAGTTGACAGCCGCAAGCGCACCTCCGGCCTGCCGACAACCGAGACGTCGCTCTCCAGAGGAGCCGTTTCAAAAACCAGAGCCTCGCCGTCATCTAAACGTTGATCTGCCGGCATTTCACCCGGACAGCCAACGCCCATCCATTCCCCCCCTGTGCGGCCGTGACTTTGCGGAGACCGCACCGTCCAGACGTCTGTATTCTGCTCACTCTGAGGTGTTTCAGTGGAAAGACGTCCCCCCTTTCCGAAGAAGAGCGACTGCACCTCCATATTTTTATCTGGCCAGTTGGGAACACCGATCCAATGCCCGGCGCTTTGTTCCCGCGTTGTGGAAGGGGGCATAGGGTCTTCCAGCCAGAGACGGAGGGCCGGATCATCCATCACACCCGTTTCCTCATCCTTCAACCATTTGTCCCACCACCGGAGTGCTTCCTGCAAAAAGCCTATTGCAGGGCCAGGCACACCATCATGCGGGTAAACATGCCCCCACGGACCAATAATTCCACGGACAGGAACAGAAAGATGTTCTAACAAAGAGGGTACCGTGTTGGTGTAGCTATCAGCCCAGCCACCAACAGCGAGAACCGGACAGGCAATCGATGCATAATCTTCGCAAACAGAACCATGCTTCCAGTAGGCATCGTAAGTTTGATGCTCCAGCCATTGCGCCTGGAAAAACGGAAGAGACTTCAAGCGCTCCATCCAGATTTCTCGCCACGCAGACCCGACAATGGCTGGATCTGGTGGTCTCGACTGGAACATCATCATGATACTACCCCACCAGAGGTTATCATTCAGCAGGCAGCCACCCATGTAATGAATGTCACCTGCGTAGCGGTTATCTGTTGAATAGACAGTAATAATCGCCTTCAATTCTGGGGGTCGACGCATGGCAACCTGCAGGCTGTTAAAACCTCCCCAGGATTTACCCATCATACCAATGCGACCATTGCACCATGGCTGAGCAGCAAGCCAACGCATAACCTCTAGTGCATCATCCTGCTCCTGCTTCAGATATTCATCAGCAAGATGCCCCTCAGATTCGCCACTACCACGCATATCAACGCGTACGGCCGCATAGCCATTTTGAGCAAAATAGTTATGCATGGGCTCATCGCGCTCACGCGTTCCATCCCGTTTGCGGTAAGGAATATATTCAAGAATAACCGGAACAGGTGATGTATCCGCACTGTCCGGCTTCCATAGCCGAGCCCCAAGACGGCATCCGTCTTCCATAGGGATCCAGAGATGCTCTTCAACCGAATATGTCATAAAAAACCCTTTAGAACAGAGACTTATTCAAAACCTACAGGAAAGAAAAATCACAGCTACACTGCGGAACACGATTTTGGGCGAGCATTCAAAGACGAATAAAGGAGTATCCCCAAAAACCCCACCAAAGTAGTGGCAAAAATGAAGCACCAGTAAAGGGCTGGAGACATGTATCCCCACCACCCACCAATTGCGCCGCTCAAAATATTTGCTGCAAAATATGTCAGATACCACAAAGCCATGGACACCGCATTTCGGCCTTGCTGCCCGATACGAGAAAAAACACCCATAGCTGCTGGACTAAAAAGTAAGTCTCCAATTTCCCACATCGCCATATAAGCCACAACTAACATCAGAGAGGGTGGCTTCTGACCACTAAAACTTGCGATGCACAATAAAGCGGCCTGAGCCCCGGCAAGAACTGCCGCCCCCACAACCATTTTCCAGACAGGACCGGGCTCCATATTTTTACGACGGCATAGAGACCACAAATACATCACGCATGGTGTTCCCAACAGCACGACAATAGGCGGTACAGCTTGAATCCAGACGGAAGAGACCTGCTGGCTGCCACCGGAAACAAGCCAGCGCATCAAGGCATTTGCCTGTTGCTCATAACTGATCCAGATCAAGACACAGGATATGAGCAGACAGAGAAAAGGCCATACTCTGTAAGAGGACCTTCTCTTATCAGGGCTGACCGTCGGCAATGCCTCTTTCAAAATTTCCTGAGGTAATAAACGAAAGCTTCCGGCAATATAAAGAAGCAGCCCAAAAATCATACCCACAGATGTTGCTGCAAAAGCAACATTCCACCCGAAGTATTGTGCAAGTAGACCACAGACAATGGGCGCTGCGGTTGCCCCTATATTAATTCCTACATAAAAAAGGGAAAAACCCTGCTCTCTCTGGTTATCATGCGCTTCGTACAAGCTTCCAATCTGGGCTGCGATATTGCCCTTTATGCCACCCGTACCCAGAACAATAAGCATCAACGCAATTAAAAAAAGTGCTGGCGTTGCTAAAATAAGATGACCGATAACTAGCAGGATACCCCCGCTTACAATAAGCGCTGTCTTACCAAACCATTTATCCGCAAGAAAGCCGCCCAGTAAGGGTGTGAAATAGACAAATCCGGAATAAAGGCCATAGAGGCAGGAGACTAAAGAGCTAAAATCTCCAACATCAGGATGCAGTCCTACCAAAGAACAAAATATTGAAAGACCGAAAATTTCATTGTGATGACGTGGCAGAAGGTCTGTCACCATATAAAGAACAAGTAACGCACGCATGCCGTAAAAAGAAAAGCGCTCCCACAACTCCACCCCTGCGAGCAAAAAGAGGCCCGCAGGATGCCCGAACCATTTTGGACCTGCGACTGATGGCCGGTCGTAGCTTAGCATGCCACTCATCCGATAAAAAAAACTGAAGGGTTTAGGAAATTTTCATTATCTCGTTTCATTTCCTCAAAACCTTCAAAAATTCATCTCACTGATCCAAGGGTAACCGTTGTGAAAACAGGGTGATGTTAAACATCCGGAACATCTTCATGGAGGGACTTTTTTCCATTTTTATTTAAGATGCAAGCTCAGAAAAAATTATTCTTTCTATGATGTCAGGTTATGGAAGCTCTGTAGCACTTGATGAATGGCTTCATACTTCGCCCTTCACCGTGGCCATCACGTCGTCTTCAAGCCCAAACTGCTCTGCCAGCCATAGAATAAAATTCTCTGTTGCCTCATCGCATTCAGCATGACGCGGCAAAACAAGATGGTAAGAAGCAGATGAGTTCAGGGACAGACCAGACAATGGCACAAGTTTCTTCTTTGCCAGCAGATCTTCCAAAATAACTTCCCAACCCAAAATAACTCCTTCACCTGCCAAGGCAGCAGAAACACAATCTG
Source organism: Acetobacter sp. P5B1 (assembly GCF_018811985.1). Taxonomy (NCBI): domain Bacteria; kingdom Pseudomonadati; phylum Pseudomonadota; class Alphaproteobacteria; order Acetobacterales; family Acetobacteraceae; genus Acetobacter; species Acetobacter sp. P5B1. The sequence goes on from NZ_JACRVS010000023.1 coordinate 39,998, forward strand.
TATAATGACTAAAGTGCAGGGAAACGGATGGCTCGGACCGAGAAATCCCCATACAGGCAAACCACTCCTTCCATGACATCCAATTCTCATAGGGAGCGTCATTTCCAATAAGGGGCATGTCTAAAATTTTTTGTGCTGAGATCGTCCCTTTATACCGGGCGAGAAATTCCGGAGAACACACAGGAAAGACCCTATCCTTCCGCAACAGGAAAATTTTATCGCGCTGCGTGCGGCCAACGCCAAACTGGACGCCAACGTCCACTTCATCTGCCTGCAAGTCAAAATACGTGTCCTGCGAAACAACACGCAAAGACAATTCGGGGTATCTGGCACGGAAGCTCTGCAGACGGGGCAACAACCAGTATTGCGTAAACGCAAGGCTTGCCCCCACAACAAGCGCCTTCTTCCTTTTGGAAGACCTGAGCGCATCCATTGCTTCAACAATCAGAGCAAATGCACTTGTTAATCTTTCCCCTAACTGATGGCCGCTAACGGTCGGAATGACTGAGCGGTGTGCCCTGACAAACAGATTGCACTCCAGATCCTTTTCCAATGCGCTGACCTGTCGACTCACGGCGGCCTGACTGACTCCCAACTCCTCCGCAGCCCGGGTAAAGCTTCTCATTCGGAATGCAGCTTCAAATGTAACGAGTGCATTTACAGACGGAATTTTCTTTCTTAGTGACATTAGCCATCCGAAGGTATGATTGAAACAGGCGGGCTATTTTCCTGAAAAACATTCCCCGTCCTTCTCCTGGCACAGCGAACCAGGTCTCGTATCCTTATGACATGAGCCCCCTTTAGATAACATGAAATTATGCATCCAATAATTTCTTTGATGCAATGATAGAAAATCATGTCAATATTTCTCAAGCGTTTCAAAAAATATTTTCAGCATTCATGTGACATTTGACCCACAATCACAAAAATTCCCTTTTTCATTCCGGCTGCGTGTGAATAATCCCCACTCGCTACTAAAAAAGAGGCTGGCTATTTTGTTGCGCACGCAGGGGGTTGAGAGACAGATTTTTTCAAAGTGCCTCCGCTCAAGTTTCATTGCCATTTCGCAACTTAATAACGACTGCTTCGCTTTTTTCTCATCGCTTGCTACATTCGGAGCCTAAGGAATGAAGACCCACCCCTGCCAGCATATTGCGCTGGTAACTGCTCTTCTGATTTCATGTTCGTATGGAGCGCTTGCAAAAGCGGAGACTTCAGCCAAACATCCTGCCAAACCTAAAGCCTCTGATCGGTTACCGCTCCCGTCCCCGGCAAACCATTCCTCTTCTACCCGACAGCACAAAACACTCACGCCACGCATGGCCGCACCAGAAGAACTGAGCGTACAAGCGTCCCGTTCTACGCCGCATGGTAGCAAAACCGTTTTGACTGCAAAAATGCTCGAACGTTCTGTGCCGGGTACCAATCCATTAAAAGTGCTCGCCGCGCAACCTGGTGTCATGTTCCAGTCGGACGATCCACAAGGCATGGATACATGGTCTAACCAGTTTTATATGCACGGCTTCATGCAAAATCAGATTGGCATGACACTCGATGGCATTCCTCTTGGGGATCAGGAATTTCACTCGGCAAATGGCCTGAGCAATACGGCAGCCATTTCATCAGAAAATATTGGCCACATGGATGTTTCCATGAGTGCTGGCGCTGAAGCTGTGGCTAGTACCAGCAACCTGGGGGGATCTGTAGAGTATTTTTCTGCCGATCCATCCCACAAGCGTGGGGGCACCATTGCCCAGACGTTTGGAAGCAATGCGACTTACCACACGTTCGTACGCCTGGAGAGTGGAGACCTCAACAAGACAGGCACCCGCTTTTACACCTCCTATATGCGCAACGATCTCGAAAAATGGAAAGGCGGCGGCAACCAGTTTGCCCAGCAAGTTAACGCCAAGTTGCTTCAGCCCATTGGGCAGAATAGCAAATTTTCCGTTCTGTTCGACTATGATGAAAAGCAGTTGCAGAACTATCAGGACATGTCTTTCGACATGTTAGAAAATGGCGGCTACAATCTTGATAATTTCTATGGTGTAAGGAATGGATACGCCAAAGCTTATCGCTCTGCTCTATCTTTAAATGGTTTGCCTGGCGGCTCCCTGCCTGCTGGCTACAACAAAATGTCTGACCCGTGGGATGCCTCCTATTATGATAGCGCCACTCTCTCACGCGACTATCTTGGAGGGGCCAATCTGGATCTGGCGCTCACAGACCGCTTGCGCTGGAAAACCGTCGTCTATGGTCATGGGCAGTATGGTCGCGCCGCATGGACAAACCCCTATCAGTCCTCACCTGCTGACGCTGATGGAGATGTTGCGCCCCTGAGCGAACAGATTACGATCAGTCACAGCCAGCGCTACGGCGTGACGTCTGGCGTGACCTATAATGCTGCACACAACGTGATCAGCGCCGGTGTCTGGTATGAAAATTTTCATAACGAAATAGGACGTAACGGCTACGCTCTGCCGGTTCTGGGCAAAGGTGCCCCCTTCAACTCCATGGGGTCCCTGCCCTCTCCCTACACGACATACTGGGGACAGTCCTTTAACTCCAACAGCTTTACCGCTTATGTGCAGGATACGTATCACCCGCTGGCAAATATTTCGCTCCATTTTGGCTTTAAATCCCTGCTTCAAACTGTGCGAGGTGGCGAAGACGCCAACCTGTATTCCTACACAAACTGGGGTGGGCTTGCTGCGGGCAGCATGACAACAGCAAAAGCCTTCCTGCCTCATATCAGCGGAGACTGGCATTTCCTGCGTCATCATGAACTGTTCTTTGATGTTGCAGAAAACGTAAAATCTTATCCCGTTTCAGCATATAAAGAAGGTCCTTCACCATGGGCTGTCAGCCAGAGCACCTTCAATCAAATCCGCGGTGGTCTTCGTCCGGAAACAGATTGGAACTATGCCGTCGGTTATCGTTTTAATGACAAACTAATTTCTGCGTCTCTGTATGCATATCATACGGATTTTCATAATCGCATTCAGCAGATTAGCTCTGGAACAATCATCAATCCGGTCTTTAGTGTAGCCAACGTCGGCAACGTCAACATGAATGGGGTAGATGCCGGCATTACTTTGCGTCCCATCAAAGGGCTCGAACTCATCAATACCGTCAGCTACAATCACGCCACTTATGGGAGCAATATTGTTGAACAAGGAGTGACGTATGCAACTCATGGGCAGCAAATTGTGAACTATCCCCGGTTTATGTATAAAGGCAGCATTTCCTATACATGGCATGGCGTCGATATGCATGTTGACACGCAGTATATTGGAAAAAGAAACTTCAGCTATACTGGAGACATGAAAGTTCCAAGCTACTGGGTTGAAACACTTGGTGCGCGTTATCAGTTTGGCAACATGGGTCGCTTCAATAAACAACTCGGTTTCATGAAAAACCTTACTTTCTCTTTCGATATCTATAACCTCACAAACCGCCGCTACATTGCAACCATGGGAGAAGAAGGAAACCCCATGCAGGGCGACTATCAATCCTTCCTCGTCGGTGCTCCTCGACAATTTTTTGGTTCTCTAAAAGCGGACTTCTAGGCTCAGGACCTATTAATTTATTGAACTGAGCGAGACGTTGTGATTCACAGGCTTACCAATGGAGGAGAGGCTGTGAGTGAGTTGTTTTTGATTTCGGAGAGCCAGATGGAGGGTTCGAAAAACCCCTTGGCTCTGAGTTGTTCTGTGTGATTCCATTTTTTTGGCGTTGATTGGGGATGGAGGAAGATGAAGCAATCTGGTTTCTTTGATGTTGAAGAGCGTCTTGCTCGGCTGAGCGGGCTTGGCGATCAACTGGAGGCCTTTTCCCGGACTGTGGATTTTGAGGTGTTCCGCCCTGATCTGGAGCTGGCTCTGGCCTATTCAGACGGAAGTAAAGGCGGACGTCCGCC
>NZ_JACRVS010000024.1:0-36436 GCF_018811985.1 Acetobacter sp. P5B1
AAAGCCTTAAAGCCTTCATCTGACTGATCATCGAAGCATCCATGCCGCCATATTTCGCGCGCCACCGGTAAAACGTGGCGTTGCTAATCCCATGCTCCCGGCACAGGTCAGGAACCGGGACACCGCCCTCAGCCTGGCGGATCACACCCATGATCTGGGCGTCAGTAAAGCGATCACTCTTCATCAGAATCTCCTCAATTCTTACGCTGAGAAAATTCTCATTCAAAAGTCACTCTTTTTATGGGGGGATTACCATTCATGTAGCAGGTTCTGGTGGTTCCTATGGGACCAATAAGGATTTCATCCGCTACGATACAGGAGAGATTGGGAATTCCGGTGTCAGAGCTTTTGCCTCTGGCTCCTACGCACGGAGTGATATGTGGCGTGGGGATGGGAATATCAGAAAGTGGCATGTCGATGCAGCCGTTACAAAGAGCTGGGCAGACCACAGTGACTCTGAAGCTATTTTTGGATTTACCAAGGCGCAGCAGGGGGAGTGGCTCTATCCCTCTCTTGCGAACTGGAACAAATATGGCGTCGATTATGGTTTGAATAAGCAGTATTATAATGGGGACACTCATTATTCTGGTTTAAATTCCAAGAATACCGGTGCCATTTATGGGGCATTGAAAAATCATTTCACGTTTGGTCATGGCCTCAGTCTTGATGCAGAAGCTTATTCCGTAGAATTTCATGGTCCCTACACGTATGGCGAAACGGTGCCTGTTTCAAATGGCTATGCCGGGGCGGAAAAATATAAACATCTCGATAATTATAAGGATCTTCCGGGCTATGATCCGGCTGTCAGCAAGCTGACATCTGTTGAGGTTTCGGATTGGTATACGCTGTCTTCCGGCCTGACGCTGACAGGGCGCTGGAAGCATAAATTCAATACCCTGAGTCTGACCTACTGGTACTCCTACGCGCAGGAAGCGGCGAGCCAGAATTTCTATCCCGTGAACGGTAAGGGGGAATGGAGTGCTCATGGTGCGCCGTTAACGGCGAACGGTGGGCAGCTTATTAGTGAAGATAACGAAAACGGTTTGCAGCAGCTCAATAGCTTTGCTGTTGATGACAAAATGGTCTTCCTGAATGGCCGCCTGACGATTGATGGCGGGATCAGAATGGCAATGGCCAACCGTCAATATACGCAGGATTTGCCGGGCGTGACGGGAAGCAATTACAAATCCATCAAGAACGTTTTTGTTCCGGCCCCGCAGGTCCTTATCAGCTATCGTTTTAATCCGCAGCATCAGATTTATGTTAATGGAACAACGGGTTACCATCTGCCTGCATCATTAAGCTCGCAGCTTTCGTCTTACAGCTATTCAACCGGCAAGGCGACCTCGCTCCCCATGTCGGATTATAAACCGGAATATATGATTACCGAGGAAGTGGGGTATCGCTACAGCGGGCTTCTGACAGCCAACGTGGCCGGTTTCCATTACAACGTGACCAACCATCAGGTTTCGGCTGAAAGCTATGAGCCGGGCTCAACCTCCACCATTTCTCAGCTGATCAATGCGGGCGGAATGGAGGCTTATGGGATTCAGGCAGAGCTGGCGACACATCCCTGGCATCATCTGAGTTTCTATGCTTCTGGCCAGTATATGCACACTAAAAACGGCAACAATATTGCTTATGAAGGGGATTACCTGGCGACAAAGGGCAAGCAGGAAGTCGGGGCACCCAAATTCTCCGGTTCACTCGGTCTGACCTATAATGACGGTCTATGGTTTGGGAATTTCACGCTGCAATATACAGACTCTCAGTATTCCACACTGATGAATGACCAGAGTATTCCAAGTTATGTCAGTGCAAATCTGGCCGTTGGCAGACAATTACCCAAGATTGGTCGGGTACGCCCGAAAATCAGGCTCAATCTGGTTAATCTTGGAAATAATCACTATTTGTCTTCAATGTATGGCTATACAACCAATGCCCAGACCCAGCATGGTATTGTGACAGGGAAGGCGTTTTCGGGCTCGCAGCCAACCTATGTCATTGCGTCTCCCTTTGTTGTGATGGCGACCATTTCAGCCGATTTTTGATGACATAAAAAAACGACCCTGTGCTGAGCAGGATAGATGGTATTCTTGTAACCTGAGTTGGACGATACACAGATCATGGCAACACGCAGAGACTTCCTGAAATACGCGCTTATGTCCGGTGCGGCGGCTGGTTCCAGCGCAGTCTTACCTGAATCCGTCCGTCGCGCCTTTGCCATTGCGCCAGATGCCGGCTCTACGTGGAAAGATGCAGAACATGTGGTGATCCTGATGCAGGAGAACCGTTCATTTGATCATGTTTTTGGCACGTTGCAGGGTGTGCGGGGATTTAATGACCCGCGTGCCATGCGTCAGTCAAACGGCAATTCGGTCTTTCTGCAGGCGAGTCAGTCAGGGGAGACCTATTTGCCCTGGCGGCTGAACATTCGGGATACGCGGGTAACGTGGATGGGGTCTATCCCGCATTCTCGTGATAGTCAGGTTGATGCCTGGCATGATGGCGGCCATGATCGTTGGATTGATGCCAAAAAATCCCACCATAAAGGGTATGACCGCTATCCCCTGACGATGGGATATTACACGCGTGAAGATCTGCCGTTCTATTATGCACTGGCAGATGCGTTTACGGTCTGTGACCAGAATTATTGTGGCGCGATGACCAGCACGACGCCTAACCGTCTGTTGTTCATGACGGGAACTGTGCGGGATCGTCAGGACCCATCCTCCAATGTCTACATGCGTAATGGCGAAATTCTTGAAGGCGGGATGACGTGGGATACGTTTCCTGAACGACTTGAGAGTGTCGGTGTCTCCTGGAAATATTATCAGAACGAGTTGTCTCAAACCGGCGGCATGAGTGATGCGGAACGGGGCTGGCTGAGCAATTTCAGCACCAATGTGCTGGAATGCTTTGATCAGTACGTCGTGTCTGCCAATCCGGGCTATGATGACTGGCTTGATGCCCGCATCAGTGATTGCCAGAACCATCTGGACCGGCTCAATAGCCGGGAAATGCTGGTGTCAGAAACACAGGCAGAAAAGGTGGCTGAAGCGCGGGAACTGATGGCTGTTCTGACACGCCGCAAGGCACAGTCTGGCCGACCATTGGAGAAGCTGACGCCTGAAGAGCGTAGCTTGTTTGAAAAAGCCTTTGTGACCAACAAGGGCGACAAACATTATCGGGAGCTTGAAAAGCTGACGTTCCATGATGGAGAAAAATCCATCAGCATGAAGGCTCCGAAGGGCGACATCCTGTATCAGTTCCGACAGGATGTGAAAGAGGGTAAGCTGCCTGCCGTCTCCTGGCTTTCAGCGCCCGGGCATTTTTCCGATCACCCGACGTCCCCCTGGTATGGGGCGTGGTACGTCTCGGAAGTGATGGATATTCTGACAGAAAATCCGGATGTGTGGAAAAAGACGATTTTCATTATCACCTATGATGAAAATGACGGTTATTTTGACCATTGCTGTTCTTATGTCGCACCAGATCCCAAACGCCCTGAAACAGGACGCTTTTCTCGCAGCATTGGCGGGGAGGGGCTGGAATATACAACGGCGCAAGATGAAATTGCCCGTGGCGTGCCAGAACATCAGGCGCGCAGCGGCCCGATTGGGCTGGGGTTTCGCGTGCCGATGATTATTGCGTCTCCCTGGAGCCGAGGGGGGTGGGTGAATTCACAGCTGTTTGAACACACCTCCACACTGCGTTTTCTGGAGAGATTTGTTCAGGAAAAGTTTGGGAAAAAGATTTCTGAGGCTAATATTTCTCCATGGCGTCGTGCGATCAGTGGTGATCTGACCTCCTGCTTCCGGCCCTATGATGGCTCTGTGCCAGGATTGCCTTATCTGAATCGTGAAGCCCATCTGCATATGATTGAAGATGCTAAAGATCGCCCAATGCCCAGCGGTTTCAAGGTGCTTGAAGCGGCCGACATTGCAGAACTACGGAACGATCCGGAGAAAATACAGCAGACCGTAAGGCAGGAGCCGGGTGTCCGGCCAGCCTGTGCGCTGCCGTATGAACCCTATTGTGACGGCGGTGTAAGCGCAGATGGCCGGAGCATTCAGCTGCATATGAAAGCAGGCACGGCCTTATATGGTCGGCAGGCCGCAGGTTTACCGTTTAACGTGCATTGCTACACCAATCCGGCAAGCAACGGCATGCAGGCAGCTACCTATGCTGTCGCGGCAGGCGATACGCTGGACGCTGCATTTGACATGGCCTCGTTTTCTCAGGGGCACTATGACGTTGGTGTTCATGCTCCCAATGGTTTTTACCGACGCTACAAAGGCCAGCAGGATGGCCTGCGGATAGAAGCGTCTTGCCGTTATCTGGCCGGTAAGAAAAAAGATCTGGTGCTGAGTCTGAGCAATCATGGAAAGAAAAAGGTTGAACTCACCTGCATTTCCAAAGCCGGACAGATAAACCGCACCGTACGTCTGCTTGCCGGACAGACGCTGGCTGTTCCGTTTGATCTGGCCGAAAGTGCTATGTGGTATGATATTATGGTGTCGGCTGCAGAGGAGCCTGAATTCCTGTACCATTTTGCCGGTCGGGTTGAAACGACGCGGCCTGGGAAGACGGATATCGCAATGGGAGGCTTGCAGACCGGCTAAAAACCTCGCATTGAACCGCTTTCCTGGCTTTTGTAGATAAGGGGAAGCGGTGGCCTTGCTTGGGGGCGGCCAGTTTAAAAGAAGGTTCTCATTCGTGCGCTCTTTCAGGCTGCTGCAATCAACATTTCTGGTGGCAGGATGTGCTGTCCTGCTGGCGCTGGGGCTGAGCGGGCAGGTGGCTAAAGCTGAGCCTGCGACTGGTGCAGCCTGTAACCCTGCGGCAGATGGGAGCAACCCGTGCCCCCGGAGCCTGCGTCTGGAAAAACAGCAACCCTTGTCCATGATGGCCACAGTGGGCAAGGCGATGTTTTTTGATCCGGCCTTGTCTGGTTCCGGCAAGTTATCCTGCGCCTCCTGCCATGTGCCCAGCCTGCATTATGGTCCATCTGGGAAAGCGCCGGTCTTTAAAGGCGGCGCAACGGGCGACAGAGAGGGACGACGTGCGATCCCCAGCCTGACCTATCTGGAGCGTCAACCGCCGTTCAGCATTGGGCCTGATGATGCTGTTGCTGATGATATTGCCCCCACAATTGCGGTGCCCGTGACGGGAGGTGCCCATGCTGCCAAAAGTGCCGTGAACACGGCAAGCTCAGCAGCCAATCTGGTGCCGCAGGGCGGTCTGTTTCTGGATGGTCGGGCTGATACACTGCACCAGCAGGCCAGCGGCCCCATGTTTGACCCGGATGAAATGGCGGCTACACCGGAGAAAGTCAGCGCGCGCCTGCAAACCGTGGATTATGCTGCACCTTTGCGGGATCTGGCTGGTGCTCGCGGTAAGGCATCTTCTGATTTTCTGCTTTCCGAAGGCCTGTTTGCGTTGGCGCGCTATCAGATTGAGGACCAGAATTTTCATCCGTATAGCAGCAAGTTTGATGCCTGGCTGCAAGGCAAAGCCCGCTTCTCTCCTATGGAGCGGGAAGGGTATCTTTTGTTCAATGACCCTAAGAAGGGAAACTGTGCAGCGTGTCATGTCGATACGGTGCGGAGCGACGGTTTACCGCCTCTTTTTACGGACCATCAATACGAAGCGCTGGCTGCGCCTCGTAATTTTGCCCTCCAGCATACGCATGATCCGGCATATTATGATCTTGGGGTGTGTGATCAGAAGCCTGGAGGCCGGAAAGACCTTGCGCCTTATTGCGGGATGTTTGCGACACCAACTTTGCGGAATGCCGCAACCCGGCATAGTTTTTTCCACAATGGCGTTTTTCATTCCTTAGAAGATGTCATGGATTTTTATGTGTTGCGGGATCTTGAGCCGGAGCGCTTTTACCCCAAAGGGCCGGACGGCAAGGTTCAGACCTATAATGATATTCCGGCGGCTTATCGGGGCAACGTCGATACAATCGATGCGCCGTTTGACCGCAAGCCTGGGCAGGCTCCCGCTTTGACCAGGGCAGAACGGCAGGCCATTATTGCATTCCTGCAAACACTGACAGATGGCTGGGCGGGGGAAACGGGGCAGGCCAACAGGCTTTAATAAGATGCGGATCTGCTCTGCTTTCCGGGTTGTTGACCTTGATAAAAATTTAAGTGCTCATTATGACTTTCCAAGAACAGAAACGTTCTTGTGTTAATTTTTATGAATGTAAAAGGTTTCTTAATTGGGTCTCCGTAAAGATATATGGCGTGTCGGTATTTCTGCTACGCCTCTGGATGCCATTATTGAAGAAGCCGGTGTAAAGGCAGAAACTGTCACCTGGCTTCCTGAGATGAAGTCTTTCCAGTTTATGGCCGATCCCTTCGGGTTCTGGAAAAACAACACGCTCTATATCTTTGTTGAAACTTTTGACTATCGAACCCGTCATGGAATTATAGAAGTCTTTATTTATGACGCATGCTTCAAATTTTTGGGGCGGCGCGTTGTACTTTCTGAGCCCTGGCATTTGTCCTATCCGTATGTGTTTGAAGCAGACGGTGAGATCTGGATGCTGCCGGAAGCGTATCACTCAGGAAAACTGACTCTGTATCGCGCAGCATCATTCCCCGACGTGTGGGAGCCTGCCTGCGTGATTGATCTGGGGCCCGATGTGGCTGTGGATGCCACTCCCTTTTTCCATGACGGTCTGTGGTGGCTTTTTTATACACCGGCCAGCAAGCCGCCCAAGCCGGTGGGGGAACTGCATCTGGCTTTTGCCGAGCAGTTAAAGGGGCCGTGGACACGCCACCCGCGCAACCCTGTCCGGTTTGACTCAGCCAGTACACGGCCCGGCGGAACACCACGTGTTCTGAATGGACGGGTCATGCTGCCGGTGCAGGATTGTTCCTGGACCTATGGCGGGGCTATACGGCCGTTATGGTTTGAAGTGCTGACCCCTGATCGGGTCGTGACACACGCTGGTGCCAGGATCAGGATTCCGGCACAGTTTGCACCGTATACAGAAGGCATGCATACGCTTTCAGCCGCAGGGCCTGTCACGGTGTTTGATGTCAAACGGACAGAACTATCTGCCCATGGGTTGTCTATTGAACTCATTCGAGAGTCTAAGAAGTTTCTGCAAAAAAAATGCTGAAAAACAAAGACTTTTTTTCAATCGGCATTGTTATCCATGACTTTGTGTTTGGTGGGTCCGAGCGGATTGCTATTCGGCTTGCCAATTACTGGTCTCTGCAGGGCTATCCTGTTGTTGTGTTCGCCGGGGCAGAAGCGGGCGAGATGCGGGATCTGCTGGCCCCGGCAGTCAGGCTGGTTATTGCCCCCAAACCGATTTGCCGCTCCCGGTCATCCATGGCGGAGCTCGCTAAAAAAGCGGCGAAGTATTTCCAGAAAAACCCGGTAAAAGCATGCTTTGTGCCAGGGAATTATCATTGGCCTGTGGCTTATACACTGGGGAGACTGCCCCCGAAGGTACGCCCTGTTATTCTGACGCAAATCAGTTCTCCAATTTATAAACCCGGGCGTTCTGTCTGGGCGCAAAAAATCTTCAACATACGAATGCGTTTTCTGTTGAGGAAATCTGACAAACTGGTGGCGCTTGACCACACCACGGCAGAGGAAGCCAACTGCTTATTCAGGCGGCCTGTCGCGGATGTTATTCCGTTACCCGCGCTCTGCGGAAGTCTTCCGGCAGCCCGGATGCCAGACGCAGGCAATTTTAATATTCTGGCAGCAGGCAGACTGACGCACGCAAAAGGGTTTGATCTGCTAATTGAGGCCTTCGCATCTGTCGCCACACACTATCCCGCCGCAACTTTGACGATTTGCGGGGCAGGGCCTGATCAGAAGGCGCTGCTTGATCTCGCTGCCCGTAAGGGCGTGCAGGACAAGGTTCGGCTCACAGGCTATGTCACAGATATCCGGCCCTATCTGGATGACGCTCGTCTGTTTGTCCTTTCATCCCGACGGGAAGGATATGGTGCCGTTGTTCTGGAAGCGCTTGCGGCCGGCCGTCAGGTCATCACAACGGATTGCACTCCTGCTGCCCGTGATTTTGTTGGATGTTCCGAGGCTGTGCATGTTGTGCCGGTGGGAGACAGTGGCGCTCTTGCGCGGGCCATGATTGCAGTTTTGGAAAAACCTGCCCCGGATAGTCAAAGGCTGGCTGAGGCTGTAAGGCCTTTTTCAATTGATTATGGTGGGCAGGCCTACCTTCACCTGATGTCCACTTTGCTTGAAACGGCAAAAAAACATTAGGTCAGTGTTGGAGATGCGCTTTGGTGCATTGGTTAAAGAGGAGCAGAGATGCGCGTCGGGTTTGTTATCCACACAATAGGCCTGATGGGCGGTACGGAGCGTACGTGCTGCGCTGTAATGAATGGTCTGGCTGACTATGCGGACATCACGCTGATAGAAGTTCTCTCAGAAGGGCCGCCTGCCTATTCTATGGATGAGCGCATCAAGCGGGCTGTTTTATCAGCACAGCATGTCTCGCTTTTGTGGTCTGCGCCCACGCTGATCATGCGCCTCTATCATCTTATCAAACGTAAAAAGCTGGAAACGCTGGTTGTTGTGGAATCAACGCATGCACTCTACGCGGTTGCGGCGGCCAGACTGGCCGGCGTGCGGTGTATTGTGTGGGAACATTTCAATTACAATGTCGATCTGGGGAAAAAGAAGAGACGCTGGGGGCGTCTTATCGCTGCAAAATGGGCGAATGATATTGTCACGCTGACTCATCGGGACCAGAGCATCTGGCAACAAAAGGCACAGCCCAAAGCGCAGGTGCACTGTATTCCCAATATGGCTCCCCCCGTTTCTGAAAAGCCCTATGATATCGCGGCCCGCATGGTGCTGGCATTGGGGCGGTTAAGCCCGCAAAAAGGGTTCGACCGGCTCCTGCAGGCCTGGAAGCTGGTTGAAGAGGATCCTCGCTCTGCGGGCTGGAAGCTGACGATTGTGGGCGAGGGACCTCAAAAGACCCGGCTGACAGAACAGGCTGCCACCCTTGAACGCGCCAGTGTTGGGCCGGCGCAAAAGGATGTTGCCGCGCTATTTGCTCAGGCAGGCCTCATGGTGTCGTCCTCGCGGTTTGAGGGGCTGCCCATGGTGCTGCTGGAGGCGGCTGCTTTTGGTGTACCGATTGTGGCGTTTGATTGTGAAACCGGGCCTGCTGAAATTATTATCCCCGATCAGACAGGAATTCTGGTGCCCCAGAATGATGTGGCGGGGCTGGCTGAAGGGCTTTTAAACCTGATGGCAAACCCGGAAAAACGTCTGGCTTTTTCCAGAGAGGGGAAAGACCGGATGGCTCTATTCAGCCGAGATCATGTCATTTCCCTATGGTGCAGGACGCTAGGGCTGTAAGCCGTCTGGCTGCCTGACTTTAAACGGTTGCCAACACATTTCAGTGAGGATGCGGACGAGGCCGCAACGTGTCCAGCCTGGCCGGCGTTGGATGGATAGCTCCCTTTCCACGAAGAGAGCTTATCCGGTTGAGCAGGATGATCCGATAAGGCGGGAAGACAGCCACAGCGGACGTTCTCTGGGCCCTAGGCAAGGTGGTTCCTATGAAAATTACAGAACAACTCACATCTGCCGTCACCCAGGTTGGGGATTTCATGACTCTGGCCAGCAAGGATGTCTCCGGCATGCTTTCTGTCCTGAATGATCTGCTTGGCCCGGTCCCCCAGCCCGATGCGCCCAGCAAACTGGAGCAACGCGCCAGTGCTGCCGGGATGATTGACGTCATTCGCGGCTGGCAGGCACAGGATAATGCGCCGCCTGCGACGGAAGCTGAAATCAAGCAATTCTTCACGCCTGAAGAACTGACCCAGTTTTCCAATGAAACCGGGCTTTCTGACACCGCAACCCTGAGCATGCTACAAACACTGCTACCCCGCTGTGTGCGACGGCGTGCCTTGCATGAGCCGTTTCCACCGCCTGCTTGACAGACCTCATTTTTGCGGGTTTTTGAGGCAGGCGTGACTGGATACTGTCGGACGGGGTGATCTGGCGGGTATGTTTACAGGGCCGGGGCCGCCATCTGGTGCGGTCTATGCGGCTTTGTAGGGATATGGTCTGGTGACAAGAGTGATGTGTCACGGGATGAAGGCCGCTATGCCCCTCTGTTTCCAATGTTCCTTTAGCCATCTGACGTGCTGATGTGGCGATGGTTCCTGCTGGGGCTGGTTCTGTGTTCTGGGGCGCATGTGGCTCTGGCCGAGCCAAAGCACCGGATAGCCTCGCTCAATCTGTGTACCGATCAGCTGGTACTGATGCTGGCAAACCCTGAAAACATTGTGGGGCTTAGCCCTATGGTGCGGGATTGCCAGAACGCGGTGCTGTGCGAACAGGCGCGTACAGTGCCCACGGTGCGCGTTTCAGCCGAAGCCGTTGTGGCGCATCAACCGGATATTGTGCTGGGTGGCACGTATACGGCACGCGTTGCCATGCAGGTCGCCAGATCGTTAGGGTTGCCCGTGGTGGCGCTCAGACCAGCGGATAAGCTGGACGATATTCCCCTACAAATCATGACGGTTGCGAACGCTATTGGCGAGCCTGAGCGTGGCAGGCAGCTTGTAGCTGCATTTCGCGCGCGTCTGGCTGAACTGAGCGTGACAGACCCAAAGGGTCCCGTCGCGGCCATCTATGCTGCCAATGGCTTTGTAACGCAGCCGGGAAGTCTACCGGACGATGTCCTGCGCCATGCCGGGTTTCAGAACTATACAGGCCAGAAGGGGATGAGTCATATGCGCAAGCTCCCTCTGGAAACCCTGATCGCTCATCCGCCTGATCTGCTTATTCTTGATCGCTCCGGGCAAGGCTACTCCATTGCTCAGGCCATGCTCGATAATCCGGTTCTGCAGAACGCTTTTCCCGAAGCGCATAAGGCCGATATTCCTGCCAGATTATGGCTATGTGGCTTGCCGCAAACGCTGGATGTCATCAGTCGCCTTCAAGTTAATCGTGCCGCACTGGAGGCTCTCCGATGATCACAGGTCAACAGGGACGAGGCCTCTCTTTTTGTCTGGCTGCTTGCGTAGGTGTACTGTTTGTTGTGTCCCTCTGGCACGGGGAAAGCTCCATTGCTGGTGTGCAGGCTGTGCAGGATGTTCTGGCAGGCCGTCCTACTGCCGGAGCCATTATTCTGGAGCAGTTACGTCTGCCACGCGCGCTTCTGGGCATTCTGGTGGGCGGTGTGCTCGGTCTTTCCG
Organism: Acetobacter sp. P5B1; assembly: GCF_018811985.1. Classification (NCBI taxonomy): domain Bacteria; kingdom Pseudomonadati; phylum Pseudomonadota; class Alphaproteobacteria; order Acetobacterales; family Acetobacteraceae; genus Acetobacter; species Acetobacter sp. P5B1. Next base: position 11,220 of record NZ_JACRVS010000024.1, read on the forward strand.
GCGCAACCTTGCAGGGCTACATGCGCAACCCGCTGGCAGACCCGGGTATTCTGGGCGTATCCGGAGGGGCGGCGCTGGGGGCTGTGTGCGTCTTTTATACAGGGTTGATGCAGGTCTCGCTTGTAGCCCTTCCGCTTGGTGGGTTGATTGGTGCTTTTGCCGCAGTCGCGTTGCTGATGTTGCTGGTGGGGGACGGAGGTGTGCTCGTGCTCCTGCTGGCGGGCGCGGCCTTAAGCGGCTTTACCGCAGCCCTGACAGCGCTGACACTGAATCTGGTCCCAAGCCCTTATGCCTCTTTTGAAATCATGCACTGGCTGATGGGGTCCCTGACAGACCGGACCTTTACGGATGTCGCCATTTGTCTGCCGGGGGCCGTTCTGGGGAGTGCTCTGATGCTGACAACAGGCCGGGCGCTGGATGCTCTGACATTGGGGGAAGAGGTCGCCACCAGTATGGGTTTTGTCCTCACCGGTTGGCGGGGCGTGCAGATGCGGGTTGTGTTGGGAACAGCACTGGCTGTTGGATCTTGCGTGGCGGTCTCAGGCGCGATCGGGTTTGTGGGGCTGGTCGTGCCGCATGTCTTGCGCGGTTTGACGGGCTATCAGCCCTCTCGCCTGCTCTGGCCGTCATTCTGGGGCGGAGCTGCTTTGTTGCTGGTGGCTGATAATGTTGTCCGGATGACGGCATCCGGGCCGGAACTTCAGCTTGGTGTTCTGACCGCTCTGGTGGGTTCGCCCGTCTTCTTCCATCGGGTGTTGAAGCTGCGGAAGGATGGCGTATGACCTGCCTGCTTGCGTCAGATGTATCTCTTTCCCTCGGTGGCCAGCAGATCCTGCGGTCTGTCACCATTTCTGTGCAGAGCGGCGCTGTGGTAGGGCTGATTGGCCCGAACGGAGCAGGGAAAAGCAGCCTGTTGCGTCTGCTCGCCGGGTTAAAGGTTCCGGATACGGGGTGTCTTCTGCTTGATGACCAGAACCTTGCCTCAGCCCCGGCACACTGGCGTGCCCGCCAGATTGCGTTCATGCCACAAGAGGTTGTGCGTCCACCGCCCATGAGCGTGCGCCATGTCGCGGCCCTGGGCAGGCTGGCGCATGGAGAAAGCGGTTCCGTGGCGTTTCATCATCCCAAAGTGACGGAAGCTCTTGAGCAAACGGGATTGTTACAAAGTGCAGACCGTCCCGCCCATCGTCTTTCCGGCGGTGAGCTGGCGCGGTTATCGCTTTGCCGGATGCTCTGTGTGGACGCGCCAGTTCTGCTGGCTGATGAGCCTGTTGCGGCACTGGACCCGGCGCATGCGCTGATGGTGATGTCACTTTTTCAGAAAGCCGCGCATCAGGACGGCAAGGCCGTGGTGGTCGTGCTGCATGATCTGGCGCTGGCAGCCCGCTTTTGCGACCAGCTCGTGCTGATGCAGGATGGGGCAATCCGTGCTCACGGCCTGCCGGAGGACGTGCTGGCGGAAACGTTGGTGCGGGATGTGTATCAGGTCACGACACGGCGGATTGGAACAATCCCCGTGCCGTGGGATCTCTGTCCCTGAAAAAAACCTCTCAGCCGATGAGTTTTTCCATTTCCCGGATGAGGGTCGCGGGTGAGTAGGGCTTACGCACGACCGGTACGTCATGAAATTCTGTGGGGATCATGGAGCGGTCAGCATATCCCGTAGCAAACAGGAAGGGGATGCCTCGCTCCCGCAGCGTGCGGGCCACATCGGTCGAGGTTTCATCGCCCAGATTAAAGTCCAGCAGAGCAAGATCAGGGTGGTGGGTCCGTATGGCCTGCAGAGCTTCATAAACAGAAGAAACTGTACGCACATCAGAAAGTCCGTGGTCTGCCAGAGCCTGCTCAACATCCATCGCAATCAACAGCTGATCTTCCACAATCAGGATACTCTTGTCCTGCAGCCGCATGCGGTCTGCCTGCATGACTTCTGCTTTCAGGGGTTCCTGCATGGTGCTGTTCTCCTGTGTGATCACCTCAGCATGGTGGCTGGGAAGAGTAAAACGGATGAAAAGCCCTTCCGTTCGAAATTCTTTTATTGTTTTGCCATGCAACTCATGCGGAACAGCCCGATCCAGCAAAATGGAACCAAAGCCTTTGCTCTCAGGCTCGTTGATGGGTGGGCCACCGACTTCCTGCCAGGTGATCACCCAGTCCTGCGTTGCCTCATCCTGCCACCAAGAGACATGCAAACGGCCTTCACGGTTGGAAAACGCCCCATATTTGGCGGCATTGGTTGCCAGTTCATGCACAATCAACGCCATGACGGACAAGGCGCGCCCTGTCAGCCAGATCTGCGGGCCAGAAAGTGTAATGGTATCGGGCAGCAGCCGATAAGGGGCCAGTTCGGCTTCCAGAAGCGGGTAAAGCAGGCCACCGCCATCGGTGCGAACCACCTGATCATGCGCTGTCGCCAGAGCCTTCACGCGACCTTGCAGAATAACGAAATGTTCCTGCATCGTGCGGCCTTCCGGCACGGGCCGCGCCATGAGGGATTGCACTACAGCGAGAATATTCTTCACCCGGTGGCTCAGCTCTTCATTCAGCATGCGCTGGCGCGTGTCAGCCTGAGAGCGTTCCTTTAATTGCTGCTGATGGTAGGCGCCCATCACCTCAATCAGCCCGGAGCGGACCAGTCCGGCAGCTTCCAGATTATTATCCGTCCAGGGAAGGCATTTTTCCTGTACCTCTTCCTTCCAGATGGAAAAGCTGGTGCGGGGGGTAAGACGGGGCCCGAGCGGGCCACTTGTATAGGTTTTGTTTGGGTCACCGCCCCAGTTCAGAGTCTGGAGAATTTCTCGCCGGAAGAGGAAGACGTAATCCTTCGGTTGGGCTGAGATGGGGATAATCATCACGCCAGCGACATCAGGCAGGAAGGCTGCCGCATCCGGGGTGAGGCACGTCAGATGATCCGTATGCCAGATATGGTGCCCGGCGCGTTCATGCGCGATGGAAACCAGCCCCAGCACAACATCCGGCGCGGAGGGAGCCGCTCCGTGTGTGGTCCACTGACCATTGATCCATAACCCGATCCCATCACAGGGGATGAGGGGGGCCAGATCCGCAATATGCTGCCGCAGGTAAGAAGGCATGTCCGACATCGGGACTGCCTCTCTCAAAAAATTTTCAATCAGGGTATGGGTCTGCTGAGTCACCTGCAGGCGGCTGGTTCTAAGCAGCACCACAATCCGCAGCGCCACAAACTCACCAAAAATCTTGACGATTGTACGCTCGCCCAATGTCAGGATTTTGGGGGAATAGTTGTGGCAGGCAATCATGCCCCACAACTTCCCATCCACGATCAGGGAAATGGACATGGACGCGCCCACGCCCATATTGGTCAGATATTCACAATGAATGGGTGAGACGCTGCGCAACTGGGAAAGAGACATATCCAGCGGCCCAAGCCCCGGCATTCCCTGCACAGGGACCGGGGTGTAGCTGACATCCCCGATCATGCGGATCAGGGCGCGCTGATACAGATCTCTGGCCTGAGCTGGAATGTCAGCGCTGGGGAAATGCTGGCCCAGAAAGCTCTCAAGAACCGAAGAACGCGCTTCCGCCACGATCTTGCCGGACCAGTCGGGGTCAAAGCGATAGATCATCACGCGGTCATAATGCAGCATCCCCCGCATCAGCCGCACGACGGCCCTGAAGAGGGTTTCCATGTCCGACATGTTCCGCAGGCGGTCCAGCATCATCCGCAGACTGGCGACGGACTGGCTATTGTCTTCCGGCGCGCCTTCCGGCTCACACTCAATGACAATATCGTCGCCAGAGACATGAATGGAGAGATCGAACGCAGTCGCCCCGGCAAGATGCACGCCAAACATATAGGCCGGCCGCCCAAGGGAGAGGCTATGCGCCAGACCATTGCGCAGGGCGTGCAGTGTAGCGGCGCTCAGATAATCCGAAAGCAGGACACCCGGAGCCAGCCCGGCGAACCCCAGCATGGTAGCAGCATTGGCAGAAACACGTCGCACCCGGAATGTATCGCCCTCACAGGCCAGTAAACAGCCATGCGGCTGAATACTGCCGGGGATATGGATCGGTTCTTTATCGCAGCTGGTAAGGTCTGCCTGACCGAATTCAACCATGAGATGTTTCCGTAAGACGATCTGTGTGCCTTACGGCATCAATGGCATAGCGAAAAAGACTGTGGGCAGCACCTGCAGCGACGTCTGCATCCCACTCAGAAGCGCTCTCCAGAAGGCGAAGGAAATGCTGCCAGTTATCGGGAGACGCTGTCTGGATTGCCAGATGCCGTGCCCCAAAATCCTGCGTGTAACCCAGAGCGGAAACCTGTCTGGCCAGAAAGCGTGCGCCGAGGGACGAGCCTTCCAGAACATACAGCACCCCCAGTAGCGCCGGGATGGACGCCGGAGGGGGGAAATCAGGCATGGGATGATGGATTTCCTGAAGATCCTTCAGGTCCGCCTGCATCATGACACTCAGGGATACGGGGGCCCAGCCAGCTAGGCTCTCTGGCCATCTGACCTTGCTCATGGCTTGCTCTGCACCGATCCGGAACGCGGCAAGGCTTTTCAGATAGCGGCGATACGCAGGCTCGGATGTCAGAGGGCCAATGAGCTGATCCAGCTCTGTATGTTCGTGATGTGTTCTGTCCCGCAGAAAAAAACGACGTGAGCTTTGCGCCATGCCTGACCTCGCACCATCTGGAAAAGGCTACGCCAGAGGGTCCCGCATGGTTTTAAAAACAGGCAACAGGATCTGCGTATCGGTTAACGTAAACGTATCATCGCATTCATGTGCCGGATAGGCAACATTTGAAGAGAGAAGGATACGATCTGTTTATTATCACTAATCCGTGTTAATTTTCAGTTAAAGCAGACCGTCTGAAAGGACAGAGGCCCCATTACGCTAAGCGGAAAGCGTTAATGCTGTATGAATAAGAGCCAGATGGGAAAAGCCTTGCGGAAAATTGCCAAGTTGCGTGTTGTTTTGTGGATCATACTCCTCGGCCAGCAGGCCGACATCGTTTCGCAGGCTCAGCAGTTTTTCAAATAAGGCCACACCCTCCTCTCGCCGGCCTGTCAGCGCATAGGCATCGGCCAGCCAGAAGGTGCAGGCCAGAAAGGCTCCTTCCGTGGAGTTCAGGCCATCAACATTGTTGTAAGTTTTGTATCTTTGCAAAAAACCATTCCTGAGAAGGTTTTTTTCAATCATCGCAATGGTTTTCTGAATACGGGGGTCATCATACGGCAGAAAACCCACGCGGGGGAGGAGCAGTAAAGCGGCATCCAGAGTATCGCCCCCGTAAAACTGTACAAAGCTGCCAAGATCTTTGTTAAAACCATTTTTACAAATATCGGCGTGTAGGGCATCGCGGGTCCGGGTCCAGCTTTCCTTGGGGCCGGGGAGGCCGTAGCGTTCCATGTCCTGCAAAGAGACCTGAAACGTGAACCAGGCCATTACTTTGGAATGCACGAACTGCCTCGGGCCTCCCCGCACTTCCCAGATGCCCTGATCAGGCTGCCTCCAGATGTGCTGCAGCCAGTTGACGACCTTTGTTTGCAGAGCCCAGGCAGAGTGGCGGTTGTGCAGCCTTGCAGCCCGTCCAAGCTGGGCGACATGCGCCATGATGCCGTAAATATCCAGCTGCACCTGATCCGCTGCTGCATTGCCAATACGAACAGGATAAGCCTTGTGGTAGCCGGGCAGGCTTTCAACAGTCCATTCCCGCAAACTCCGCTCTCCGCACAGGCCATACATGATCTGAATCTGGCTGGCTTCTCCCGCAATGCTGCGATGGAGCCAGTTGCGCCAGGCCTGAGCCTCCGTGTGATACCCGCAGGAAATAAATGCGGAGAGGGTCAGGGCTGCATCCCGCAACCAGCAATAGCGATAGTCCCAGTTCCGGATACCGCCGGGATCTTCTGGCAAAGACGTTGTGGGGGCGGCAATAATCCCGCCGGTTGGCGCGTAGGTGAGGGCCTTGAGGACAATCAGAGAGCGGAGAACGGCCTCTCGCCATGGCCCTTTATAAGTGCAGTGTGCGCACCAGTTCCGCCACCATTGCTCGGTGTAGGCCAACGCTGCCTCCGTATCCAGTGCGGAAGGAAGAGGCTCGTGCGAGAGGGCATGTTGCAGGACAAAGGTTTCTGTCTGACCTTCTTTCAGCTTGAAAAAGGCTTCTGTCGTCAGATGTCGTCCCTGGAGCGGCACTGTGGATCGTAAAATTACCTGATCCGGCCCTGCGATGGCGCAAAGGCCGCTTCCATCAGGCAGTTTGGTAACCCAGGGGATGGTTTGCCCGTAATCAAACCGCAGACGCAGGCTGCAACGCATATGCACCTGCCCACGGACAGCCATAACGCGGCGGATGAGCGTGCGGTGCTCCTGCTCAACCGGCATGCACTCCGTCAACATCACTTCACCATTTTGGGTGGTAAATGTGGTTTCCAAAATCAGGGTGTCATCACGATAACGGCGCTGCACGCTGAGAACGGGTTCTGCCGGGTGTAAAGCCCAGTGCCCGTGTTCTGCCGTTCCCAGCAACGCCGCCAGACAGGCTGGGCTGTCAAAACGCGGCAGACAGAGCCAGTCGATAGTGCCATCCCGCCCGGTCAGTGCCGCAGTATGGCAGTCCCCCAGCAAGGCATAGTCTTCAATAGGGAGGGGAAGAATGCGGCGCGGAAACGGATCGTGAGAGGACATACCGGCATCCTGTGCAGAAGAAGGAACTCTTCAGTCTGAACGGTATGCAGGGGGCAAGCGTTCCGCAGCCGGGTTGAACGAAGCTGATGGAGGTGGCTTTGTCAGGCGATACCATCTTCCGCACCACGACTGCGCGCTAAAGCTGCCTCAAACCGGGCGCGCGTGGCGGCTCCCATACGCCCCATGCCACAGGCTTTGCGCATAGTGGCAATAAGCTCCTCATCGGGCAGCCCGGTAACCAACAGTGTTTTTGCCAGACTGACCAGCATGGCAAGCGGCACGGTTGCCGGGTCCAGCGTTTCCTGCGGGGCGGGGGCTTTGAAAGGTAGCGGTGCATCCGGCGAGAGGTTTTCCGGCCAGATAAAGGTGCCTACATCTTCCTGCGTGCGCGGGAGAGAGGCGGGGATCAGCCCCTGAACACGCTCGCGGATTTCTCGCCCGGCCCGCGCAAAGCCATGCTGACGAGAGATAGACTGGACGAGCAGATCTTCCCGCACCGGACCATGCCGGTTTGCCTCCTGCTGGATGAGGCGGATCAGTGTTGGGGTGTAGGTTTCCTTGAAGAACAGAGCCTGATCGGGGACTGCATCTGGCAGAGGTTCAGAGACCTCAGGTTCTATGATGGGTAACACTGGGGCGGTCTGCGACGACACATGCTCCGGTGCCCGTGCGTAAAGACCCGGCTCGCCTAATGGAGTTCCACCGGCTGCAGAACTGTCAGGGAGAGTTGAGGCTCCCTCCGTGTTCCCGGCATCATCCTGTGACAAGGCAGCCACTTGTGCCTCAGCAGGATCAGTTGCTGCAGGGAGAAGGGCAGCACGGCCGCGCTCCTCTTCCTCCTGCGCGGTACGCTCTTCCCGTGTTTTGGTCAGCAGGGCCTGCAGGGCTTTGTCCAGCCTGTCACATTCGCGCTGTGCGTTGGTCCACCAGTCGGTTGACCAGATTCTGAGGATGGTCCAGCCCAGATTTTCCAGAACAGCCTGCCGCAGCCGGTCACGGTCGCGCGCCGTGGCGCTGCGATGATAGGTTGCGCCATCACATTCCACTCCGGCAAGGAAAGTGGTCGGCCGATCCGGGTCCACAACGCCCAGATCAACCCGGAAGCCGGAAACGCCAATCTGCGGCACGACCTGCCAGCCTTTCAGGCGGAGCAGGGCCGCGACTTCCTTTTCAAAATCACTATCAAAGTCGCCCACAGAGCCTTCATGCAATCCTGCCAGAGCAGTGGCACCATGTTCGGCAAAGGTGAGGAATTTGCGCAGATCATGCACCCCGACGGCCTGCGTGCGGGCAATATCAATCTGATCCCCGTGCAGGGAGCCGAACACGATCAGGCGCTCACGGGCACGGGTGATGGCGACGTTCAGGCGGCGCTCACCCCCATCGCGGTTCAGCGGACCAAAATTCAGAGTAATCTTGCCAGCCTGATCCGGCCCGTAGGTCAGGGAAAACAGCATGATATCACGCTCCTCACCCTGTACGTTTTCCAGATTGCGGATCAGCACTGGCTCCGCGGCTTCATCGCTAAAGAACCGCTCAAGAGCCGGGTCTTCGCTCCGGGCCTTGTCCATCAGATCCGTAATCAGGGTTTGCTGGTCACTATTGAAGGTGACAATGCCCAGAGAACGCTCGGAGCCATCCTGCAACAGACGAAGCGCCTCCGCCACAACAGCACGGGCTTCTACCGGGTTAGTGCGGCCAGCGCCACGCATATAGACGCCACCCGGCACAAAACGGAAAGAAACCGCCTGATCTTTGGTGACGGGCGACGGGAAAGTAATGAGCTGGCCGCCATAATAGGCCTGATTAGAGAACGCAATCAGGCTCTCATGCCGGCTGCGATAATGCCACGAGAGATTAACGGGCGGCACACCTGCTCCAAGGCATTCATCCAGAATGGATTCCAGATCACAGGTCTGGGTTTCCATCACCTCATCCGTATCGGAGGCTGTCCGGTTGAAGAAGTCTGTGGGTGGCAACTGTTTGGGGTCGCCTACCACAATAACCTGCTTGCCGCGGCCAATCGCCCCGATGGCATCCCATGTGGGGATCTGCGAGGCCTCATCGAAAATCACCAGATCAAACGCGGTGGCATCGGCAGGCAGATATTGCGCGACGGAGAGCGGACTCATCATCAGGCAGGGTGTCAGACGACGCAGGGCTGTGGGCATTTTTTCTGCCAGCTGCCTGATGGGGAGGTGCTGCATTTTCTTGGCCAGTTCCCGTGTCAGAACCTTATATTCCGGGTCTGTCTGGCGGGTTCTGGCATCCGGGATCTGCCCGGCCAGTTGTGAGCGGATCAGTTTGACAGACATTTCCATCAAGTTGCGGTCCAGTGTGCGGAACCGCTCAATCTGCTTTTCGTGCGTTGCCGCCACAAAGCCACGTAGCAGGGGCGACTGATCAATCGCAAAGCGGACCCACCAGCGAGCGTAATTGGCTTCAAACACCCGTGTGACATCATGTGATGCCACCAGACCATGGTCAATGGCGGCAATCAGCGGGGTCAGGCCAAGCCGGACCGCATCCTGACAGGCATGTTTCCAGGAACACCAGTCACGCAGATCCCGCGCGGACTGTTTCCAGGCCTGCAGGGTTTCTGTCATGGCGTCCGGCCATGTTTTCTGGCTGCTTTCGACCAGCGCCAGTCCGTCTGACCCACTCAGGGTGCCGAGGGCTTCAAGGCTCGTCAGGCACTCGGTCAGAGCGGCCTGAAATGCCTTCAGGGTATGATTGACTGGCCCGCCAGTGCGCAACAGATCCATTCCATCACGCAAAAGAGCGTTCAGATGCGTCCGGGCGCTGAGCAAGGCAGCTGTATCGCCCGCGCAGGCGGCCAGTGCCGAGCGTGTTTCAGCCCCCCATGCATGCATGGCCTCAATGGTGCTGAAGTCTGTATCCAGACCTTGCCATACCGGGCCAACAACAGCGTGATGCGGCGCGTCCTTTAGCTGCTTTTCCAGAGCCTGTATTTCCGCCAGACGGACCAGATCATCCTCACACTCGTCTGGCAGGGTGCTTGTATGGTTTTCCAGCTTTTTGCGCAGGGTCTTCTGAATTTTAGACCGGGCAAAAATCCACTTCTCCTTGGACTCCTGCCATTCCTGCACCATGTTTTCCAGCGGCAGGCTCAACACTTCCGGCTTCCAGTCTGTACGGAGTTCGCCTTTGAGCTGGGCGTGCCGTGCAATGGGCGTTTTTTCGGCCAGAAGAGTATTCAGGGTTTGTTGAGAGGTATCCGGAAAAGCCCATGCACAGGCTTCCGGTTTCAGGAGCTGGGTGCACAGAATGCTCATCTGTCGGAGGCGGCGCAGAGACAAGTCTGACGCCTCCAGTCCCAGAGCGTGCGCGGCCTCCTCTGCGGTGGTGCGCAGGCGGCTCAGGCTGGCAAGTGCTGCGGTGACGGCATCCAGCAAACGGCCTTCCCAGATGGGCGACCATTCAACATGCTCAAGCCCGGCCAGTTTGGGCGACTGCACGACATCGCCAATGCGCTCATAGAGGCTGGCGATATTTTCCGCCGTATCGGCCAGCGTCTGATAATCCTGCGCGGTATGGGCATTACAATCAGGCCATGACAGGGGAATGACGAGCGTTTGCGCATCATCCGCGCGGAGCGTCACGCCAATGGCGCGATAGGCCGTCCAGCCGTTGCGCCATTTCTGATGCAGCACAACAACGTAGTTGTTCAGTTCGGCACGGATCTGGTCAAGTTGCTGGCGATTGTGAGCCCACTCATCCGGGCTGAAGTTTTCCAGCACGGTCTGAGCCGCTTCCAACTGGCCAAGCACAGCGAGTTTGCTGGCTTTGGGCGAGAACAGGTCCAGACAGAATTCCGCCAGCCCGATCTGCTTCAGGCGGTTGCGCACCACTTCCAGCGCCGTCCGTTTTTCCGCGACGAACAGAATGGTGCGGTTTTGCGCCAGTGTGTTGGCAATAATATTGGCAATGGTCTGGCTTTTCCCGGTGCCGGGCGGCCCGATGAGCACAAAGCTTTCCCCGGATGCCGCACGGGCAACTGCTTTAAGCTGCGAGGAATCAGCTTCCATCGGGCAGATAAGGTCCGCCTTGACGAGTGCCTCGTCCAGAGAGCCATCAACTTCAAAAAAACGGGGCAGGGGCGCTGCCTCGGTATCGTCTGCGGTGATGCCATCCAGCAGGCGTGTGGCGACTTCGCTGGTGCGGAGCTTGTCACTCCGTTCCTGCAGGTCTTTCCACATCAGGAACTTGGCGAAGGAGAGCGTGGTAAGTGTGACGTAATCCCGCACTTCCCAGCCGGGCACGGCGCGCAGGCCAACACGGAAGAGTTCCAGAATACGCTCAACATCCAGACCGGACTCATCTTCCGGAAGCGTTTGGCCCTCCAAAGCCGGGAAACGCAGATCGTAATCAGCCTGAAGCATTTCCAGCAATGTTGCGTTAATCCGGCTTTCATCCGGATGCGCACGCAGGACAAAGCCAGATTTGATGCTGGGCCGTTCCAGAATAACCGGAATCAGGATCAGTGGGGCCAGGAAAGGCTTGTCCCGTCCTTCTGCCGTCCACGCCAGAGCGCCGATGGTCAGGAACAGCACGTTAGACCCACCCTCATGCTCGGCCGCACGGGCTCGGCGGTAAAGCTCTGTCAGGGCTGCCTGAAGCTGGTTTTCCTTACGGGAGACCAGCAGTTCATTCCGCTCCAGAGCCTCCTCAGCGTAAGCGCGGGCCGCATCTTCATGGTAGCGTTCATGATGCAGGCTGGCCTGACGCGGGTCGTCCTCGTCCATCATGTCCGGCCGGGGGCAGAACCGCAGAGGCTTTGTCAGCCGGCCCGCCCGCATGGCGGCCAGATGATTTTCAAGCTCGGACGCGTTCGGGCAATCAATAACAATCAGCTGTTTGTCTGAGCGGGGCAGATTAAGCAGGCGATTGCGGCCCGACATATCCAGCAGGCGGTTACACCAGCGCTGTAGCCGGTCCGCTGGCGTGGCGGGCTTGTCCTCTTCCGCGTCCTGTGGGTCTTGCCGCAGAGCGGGGGCCGCTTCAAACACGGGCAGGGCGGCTTCCGGCTCTTCTGCGTCGGGCTGGTCTTCCGTCGGCGCTGTGGGCAGGGTGCAGGACAGCGGATGGATGCGGCGCAATCTGGCGCGGTGGATGTCAATAATCTCGCGGAACGTATTGTCTTCGTCCTCGCCCGCGTGACGCAGGTTGGCTTCTCCTTTTTCACATGCGACAGAGAAGCTGGGCTTGCGACCTGCCGTGACCAGCGTTGTTTCAAACACCGCCAGATCCTGCAATTTCAGGCGGTTCCGGAGGGCAGGCAGATCCTGCATGACGGAAACCCCGGCATCCAGTTTTGCCAGCCAGAAGCCGGTAAAAGCGTGGCCTTGCGTCAGCACAATAACCGGGCGAATACCGACAGCTTCCAGACAGGCCGCGAACAGCACTGTGGTGTCCAGACAAGTCGCCAGACGTTCTTCCACAATCTGGCTGGGCAGCCGGACGCGTTGCCCGTGGTCGATAAAAGACGCGGGCGGGTTGATATAGGCCAGATCAAGCTGGCAGACGGCGCACCAGATCGCCTGCGCCTGCTGCCAGACCCGTTCCTTGGTGCCCTGATATCCTTCCAGAGAGGGGGTGAGGCCTTCCTTTTTCAGGATATCCGTCGCGCTGCGCAGGATACGGGCAATAGCCGGGTCATTCGGCAGTACGAATGCGGCCAGAATATCTGGAATACCGGACAGACCACCCCATTCATTGCGGGCCAGAACACGCACATCGGCAGTGTGGCGGGCCAGCTCCTTTCCGGTTTCCTTATTCGTCGCCACAAAGGTGACAGAGGCGCGAGAGGCTTCGGTCTGGCTGCTGAGAAACGCCCCGTCCAGTTTTAGATCAAGGTCTTTCAGGGTACGAAACTGCCCCGGCTCCACCTGCTGGAGGTGCCATGCACGAGGGCGAATAACCGGCGGCTCACTGCTGACTGTCACGTCAATCTGGGAAAAGCTACGGTCCGTTTCGTTCTGCAGAGCCAGTTCCAGCAGAACGGGCACGCTGTTTTCCCAGAGCGAGGCGTTCAGGGCATCCTGCAGGGAGACTTTGAGGACAGGCGACGGGGAAGGAGCCGGAACAGGTTCTGGCTGCGGTGTTTCCGTTGCGATGGAAACCTCTTCCGTATGCTCTAAATCCATGTGTCATCTCTCCAGAACTCAGTTTGCAGGGCCGGAAGCCACGCAAAAATCTCTGGCGTTGTTATGGGGCCTGATGGGATAAAATGTAAGGGACATTTGCAGAACAAATTTTGTCTGGTGAATAAAATAGCCTCATTATCAAGCGCTTGGAACGTCATCCCCCAGAGTGGAGTGGGATTAGAACTGGATCACAGCAGTCAGGTATCCAGCCCGTCTTTGCCCGTATTGCGACATAAAAACCCCCAGACCACTGCCATTCCGGATCTGGTAGCGTGCATCAAACAGGTTCATGACATCCACGCGCAGTTTCAGCCCTTTGAGGGGGCGGATGTTTTTGAAGGTGTGCTCATACCCAATATTGATGATGTGATAGCTGGGCTGCTTTTCAGTATTGGCAAAGCCTGAGCGCAGACCATAGCCGTACAGGAAGTCCACATAGGCTTTGTTGCCTGCCCAGCCATAAGAGGCCCCTGCGCTGGATGTAAATTCGCCTTCATGATCCAGCTTGATGGCGTGGGTCCTGATATAGGCTAGCTCATCAGCCGGGAACTGATACTGGGCCGAATTCACGTCTTTGGCCGCAGTATTCACAAAGGAAAAATTCCCGAAAACCGTCAGGCCTTTGTAATGGTAATTCCCACCAAATTCGGCGCCGTAAACCTTGCCTGTTCTGTAGCTGAAGGGGGTGAGAATAACAGCACGCCCAAATTGCCCGAGGTCTCCAAGATTTCTGGCCTGTTTGTAAAAGCCGTCTACTGTGATGGAGAGCCCCTGCGCAAAACGATGAGACAGACCAATATCGAAGTAATTTGACCGCTCGACCTTCGTGGCTGTCGCGTTGAAATTTTCCGGGGAATTGGTGGTGCCCGCAAATTTCAGCAGAGTGGACTGGCCAATATACTGGGCTGTGGGTGGCGCGAAGTAGCGTGAATAGCCAAAATGCACGGTGGTGGACCGGTCAACCTCCCAGACCAGATTAGCGCGGGGGCTGGCTTGTCCTTCATGGTCGAAAGAGGCTTCAAACCGGTCATACCGCACGCCATAATTGAGCGTGACGCCTTTCAGAAATTTCCATTCATCCTGAAGATAAGCGCCAGCCTCTGCGGCCCAGTTGCCGGTATTGTCCTGAATGGATGTGGGATGCGTGGAGGTCTGGAGGCCTGCCTCATCAACCGGCAGGACATCCGTGCGCGTCCACAATTTTTCAGACGTATATTGTCCCAGCACGCCAAAACGGATGGTATGCGTCTTGAGGGCTTCATACGAGGCATCAAACTGAAGGCCGCCTGTGGTGAAGGTATTGTTTTCCTTCTCCGCCACGCCCTGAAACACCATATCCCGTACCGGGTCCGGCGTGTAATGAATGCCGCCGTACCGGAAATAGGGGGAGATCTGGTAGTTCAGCCTCTGCCCGGTTTTCTGGTAAGAGAGAACCACATAGTAATTCTGCTCATTCTGTCGGTCATTCACGTCCTGAGAGTGCACATCGCCTACATTCTGAATGGCGTATAGCTTGGGAAGGCCGGCTGCATTGGGGATTTCAAAATTTGCATCGGAAACGCTGGTCAGCAGACTGAGGCGGCTTGTGTCATCAAAATGGTAGGACGCGTAGCCAAAGGCCTTTCCCTGCTCAGTCACATCATGTGTGGCGCGAAAAGCCGGGGTAGGGTTTTCGATCCCAATGTTATTCCGGTTGAACGACCCTGAGACGAAATACTCCCATTGCCCCTTGCTACCGCCAACCTGAAAAGACGGGTTAAAGCTGTTATAGCTACCGCCATACAGAGAGATTTCCCGGTTATTCAGAGAACTGCCTGATTTGGCCGTAACATCGACAATTCCCGCAGTCCGAAAGCCGAACTGAGCGGGCAGGGTGCCGGTCATTAGTGTGACAGAGTCAATAATCCGGGTGTCCAGTTCCTGGCCAAACCCGTTCAAACCTTCCGGCAACAGAACACCGTTAATCCGGTAGGTCAGACCGCCATGCTCGCCCCGAACATGCTCTTCCCCAAATGAATCCATCACCACGCCGGGCATGCGGAGCAGCACCTGATTAAAGGCTGCGTTCTCCCCCCCCGGTGTCGTATTAATCTGCGCCTGCCCCATACGATAGGCGACGGCCCCCAGGTTCGGCGCAATGCGCGCGCGTGCAGAATTGAACGCTGCATGGACTGTGACAGCTTCTGTTTTGCCTGTCGCGACATCCATCCTTTGCTGCTGCGTATGCTCAGCCTGTGCCGTTTTATGCTGTTCTGACACAGGCAGAACGCCGGGAGGAGGGGTGACAGCTTTCAGATGTCCCGATGTTTTACTCTGCCCGGCGTGGATCGCGGGCAGAGTTTCCGCATAGCTCTGCGCAACCGGAAGTGCGCACCATAACGCCAGTGCAGCATAGGGAACTGATTTTACGCCACGCGGCAAAATCGGACATGATTTACCGTTTGCGTTATAATTAACAAGATCCATTTTATCATAGCATTTGCTATATTGAGAGCTAAACTGAAGCACCTTGTGCGTCTCTTTCGCAGGCAAAAAGTCAGAAGGAAGCAGACAGAAAGAAGAGGGAGCGCGTTACCCGCATACCGTGTCGTAAAGTAGTTTGAAATTCAGGATCAGGATCAGACCTGCCACACCCCATGCAAGAAGCGAGACAGGGCGAGAGAGCGCAAACTCCCCCATTTTCTGGCGATCCGACACAAACCAGACGAGCGGGATTACCGCAAAGGGAAGCTGCATGGAGAGGACGATCTGACTGAATACCAGCAGATCTCCGGTCCCTTTAGAGCCCCATAACAGCGTAACCAGAATAACCGGCAGAATAGCCAGTCCACGCGTCAGCAACCGTCGTGCCCACGGCGCCATGCGGAGGTGCAGAAACCCTTCCATGACAATCTGCCCGGCCAGCGTGCCGGTCACGGTTGAATTGGTGCCCGCTGCCAGAAGGGCTACGGCAAATAGCGTGGATGCAATACCAAGTCCGAGAAGTGGAGAGATCAGCTTGTAAGCCTGATCAATCTCCGCAACGTCCTGATGTCCGGTTGTATGGAAGGCCGCAGCCGCAACAATCAGGATGCCAGCATTCACAAACAGAGCGAGCATCAGGGCGATGGTGCTGTCCAGCGTGGCCCAGCGAATAGCCTCCCTCCTGCCAGCAGACGTCCGCGCATAGGTACGGGTCTGCACCAGTGCGGAGTGAAGATAGAGATTGTGTGGCATGACCGTAGCGCCGACGATGCCGATGGCGACATAGAGCATCTGTGGGTTGGTCAGAATAACCGGGGAGGGGATGAAGCCCTTCATAATGGCCGCAACTGGCGGAGCGGCGGCGGCAATCTGGAACGCAAAACACACAGCAATCAGGCTGAGCAACGCCATGACAAATGCCTCCAGCCACCGGAAACCCAGACGCATCAACAGCAACAGCACAATGGCATCGAGCGCAGAAAGACAGGCTCCCAGCAGGAGCGGCATGCCGAAGAGCAGTTGAAGCGCTATGGCGGTCCCAATCACTTCGGCCAGATCGCATGCGATAATCGCAACTTCACAAGCCAGCCAGAGCAGAATGTTCACACTCCGCGGAAAATAAGCCCGGCAAGCCTGCGCAAGATCATGCCCTGTCGCAATCCCCAATCGGGCGGCGAGGGATTGCAGCAGAATGGCCATCAGGTTGGACAGCATGATGACGGACAGCAGCGTAAAGCCAAACTGCGCCCCGCCAGCCAGGTCGGTCGCCCAGTTGCCAGGATCCATATAGCCGACGGACACCATGTAACCCGGCCCCACAAACGCCAGAAAGCGCCGCAGTCTGGACGCACCTTCCGGCACCGCAATGGAGGCGTGCGCTTCGGGCAGGCTTAGTCTGCTCTCCTGTGCCGAAAAAACAGAACTCAGGGCTGTGCGGAGGTGTGAGGCGGGAGATACGGGCATGCGATGAAGGGCTTTATCGAAAAGTGATTTCGAACATTACAAACGGATTCCAGAAATATGCAATAGGCTATAAGGTAAAGTCTTTGCGTTTTTGTGGCGCGCCAGAACCCAAATCATCTCGGCGTGAAGATGCTTTTGCTGAGGGACCGAATTCGCTATAGCTCCCTCACCATGCTGTTACACGGAGATCCTCAGGTGAAAGAACGCCAGCCCGTCATGCCGGATGTTGAAAGCCAGAGTGAAGGCTTTCGGCATGCACGGGAGGCAAGACGCAATGTTCTGATTGAGGACTATGTCGAACTGATTGATGACCTGCTGACAGAAGGGCAGGAGGCCCGGCAGGTCGATATTGCCGACCGGCTCGGTGTCTCTCAGCCGACAGTCGCCAAAATGCTGGTCCGTCTGGAAGCGGAGGGGTTTGTCACCCGCAAACCCTATCGCGGCGTGTTTTTGACTGAGACTGGCGTTGCGCTGGCGGAAACTGTCCGGGCGAGGCATCAACTGGTGGAAGAGTTTCTGCTCGCCCTTGGCGTGGATGCCGTCACAGCCCGTCTGGATGCCGAAGGCATGGAGCATTTTGTGAGTGATGCCACCCTGGAAGCGTTCCGCAGGGCGTTAAAAACCGGAACGCTGAAGCCGCAGCAATTTTAAAAAGCTGTCAATTTTGTGTCTCTTCTCTTGCCTTTAAGCGGGCAAGACCATAAGAGGAAGCGCCAATGGTCGGTGACCTGCGGCGATACTCTGCTGTCGGGTGCCCCCAATCGCAATCTGGTCAAGGGTTCCCGTTGTATGACTTCTTCCCCCTACAGCCGTGTTACCGAAGCCTTGGCGTTTGATGACGTTCTCGTCGTTCCCGCTGCTTCTGAGGTTGTCCCCAACCAGACGTCCGTTCGCACACGTCTGACACGCTCCATTGAGCTCAATATTCCGCTGGTTTCTGCCGCCATGGACACGGTGACGGAAGATCAGATGGCCATCGCCATGGCGCAGCAGGGCGGCCTTGGCGTAATTCACAAGAACCTGACGCCGGAAGAACAGGCTGAGCATGTTCGCCGCGTCAAGCGCTTCGAATCGGGCATGGTGGTTAATCCTGTAACCGTCGGACCGGATCAGACGCTGGCTGAAGTACGCGAGATCATGCAGCGCAACGGCATCAGCGGTCTGCCGGTGGTTGAGCCGGGCACACAAAAGCTGATCGGCATCATCACCAACCGTGACGTGCGCTTTGCTGTTGACCCCAACCAGCGCGTTTCCGAGCTGATGACGCATGACGGACTGGTGACGGTGCGTGACGGGGCAGACCCGGACACAGCCCGCCAGCTCCTGCACAAACACCGCATTGAAAAGCTGCTGGTGGTGGATGAGGCCGACCGTTGCGTCGGGATCATCACCGTCAAGGACATGGATAAAGCCGTTGCTTACCCGCTGGCTATCAAGGACAGCCTTGGCCGCCTGCGCTGCGCCGCGGCGACCGGTGTGGGTGATGACGGGTTTAACCGCGCAAAACTGCTGGTAGAAGCCGGGGTGGACGTGCTGGTGGTGGATACCGCCCACGGTCATTCTTCCGGCGTGCTGCGGGCTGTCGAACGCCTGAAAGCGCTTGATAGCAACATTCAGATTGTTGCCGGTAACGTGGCCACGCCGGAAGCCGCACAGGCACTGGTTGCATCCGGCGCCGACTGCGTGAAAATCGGCATTGGTCCGGGGTCCATCTGCACCACGCGTATCGTGGCCGGTGTCGGCGTGCCTCAGTTCTCTGCTGTGCTGGAAACGTCTGTTGCCTGCCGTGAACTGAACATTCCCTGCATTGCTGATGGTGGCATCCGCACATCGGGTGACATTGTAAAGGCGATTGGTGCCGGCGCTAATGTCGTGATGGTGGGCTCTCTGCTGGCTGGCACGGAAGAAGCGCCGGGTGAAGTGTTCCTGTATCAGGGCCGCTCCTACAAATCCTATCGCGGCATGGGCAGCCTTGGCGCCATGGCGCGTGGCTCGGCAGACCGTTACTTCCAGCAGGAAGTGCGGGACTCTCTCAAGCTGGTGCCGGAGGGGATTGAAGGCCGCGTTGCTTATAAAGGCGGGATGGCTGCCGTTATCCACCAGCTGGTGGGTGGCCTGAAAGCCGGTATGGGCTATACCGGGTCTCCGGAACTCAAAGACCTTCAGCAGAATGCGCGCTTCCGCCGCATTACTGGCGCTGGTCTGCGTGAAAGCCATGTTCATGACGTGTCCATCACGCGTGAAGCCCCTAACTATCGTCGGGACTGAACCTTACCTATGACTCCTTCTGCTCGGCTGGGTGCCTCCATTGATCTTCTGACAGCTATGGAGGCTGCTCCCAGAAAACCGGCTGACGCCGTTGCCAACAGCTTTTTTCGTGAACGGCGTTATATCGGTGGGGGAGACCGTCGGGCAGTTTCCGGCATGGTCTGGGAGATCATGCGGGCCTGGCGTCGGCTCGGCTGGTGGCTGACCAAGTGCGGGGCCGATATTACCCCGCGCACTCTTGCCGCCGCCAACCTTGTGCTCAAGGGCTGGCCTGCGCGGGAAATTGCGGACCTCTTTGCTGAGGGCCGCTTTGCTCCGGGTGCGCTGACGTATGCCGAGCAGGATGTTGTATCCGCTCTGGCTGGCGGCACGCTGGATAACGCGGATATGCCGCGTGCGGTTCGGTTGGAATTGCCAGACTGGCTTTTGCCGCGTCTGGAAGAAACATTTGGCGACAAGCTGGATGCCGAACTGGCAGCCCTTTCTGAGCCTGCAACGCTGGATCTGCGCGTTAACATCCTCCGCACAAACCGGCGGGATGCGCAAAATGCGCTGGGGCGTGAAGGGCTGCATGCGATCTTAACACCGCTTTCCCCGTGGGGCCTGCGATTGAACGGGCGTCTGCCTGTTACGTCCACCACGCCCTTCAAGGACGGTCGGATCGAAATTCAGGACGAAGGCAGCCAGCTTGTGGCCGCCATCATGGGGGTGACCCCGGAAATGCGCGTTCTGGATTATTGCGCCGGGGCCGGTGGTAAGACGCTGGCTATGGCCATGATGATGGAAAACAAAGGACATATTGCTGCGTGCGATGTGTCTGAAGTCCGTCTGGATGGTGCGGTGCGCCGCCTGCGTCGTGCCGGGGTGCATAATGTGGAACGTCACCTGCTGAAAACCGGGGACAAATGGGCGAAGAGACGCGCCAAATCGTTTGACCGCGTTCTGGTCGATGCGCCGTGCAGTGGCACAGGCACATGGCGGCGTAATCCTGATGCCCGCTTGCGGATGACGGAACAGGATCTGGAAGAATTGCTGGTCAAGCAGGCCGAAATTCTGGACAGAGCCTCATCTCTCGTCAAACCGGGTGGCCGGATGGTTTACGCGACCTGTTCCGTGTTGCGGGCAGAAAATGCCAGTCAGGTAGAAGCCTTCCTGAACCGGCATCCGGATTTCCAGCTTGTGCCGTCAGACAGCACGGCGCTGCCTGAATCCTTGCGCGGCACGTCTATGTTTTCACTGACGCCGCATCAGAATGAAACCGATGGTTTTTTTGCTGCCGTGTTAGAGCGCAAGCCGGAACTGGGCGCTGAGACAACAGAGCTTTAAGAGTAGATCTGCTCGACAAAAAATTGAGTATCTAACTTATTAGGCCTGTGCATAATTCATTGCCGTTGTGTCACGCACAGGCGTGAAGCAGGGTTTATTAAGATGGATACCCATGAGTGAAAGTGTACTGATCTTCCTCTTTTGTGTTCTGGGCGGCAGCATGCTTGCGCAGTGGACGGCATGGCGCTTCCGCCTGCCAGCCATTGTGCTGCTGTTTAGTCTTGGCCTGCTTTATGGGCCTGTGCTGGAAATTCTGCATCCGTCTGAGATGATGGGAGCGGCCTTTCATCCCCTGGTCTCGCTTGCCGTTGCTCTGATCGTGTTTGAGGGCGGCCTGATACTGGACTTCAGGCAACTGAAAGAAGCGGGGGAAGGGGTTCTGCGCCTCACCCTCGTAGCTCTTCCGCTTAATCTCATTCTGGGCAGTTTGGCGGCCCATTATATTGGCGGGATGGGCTGGGGGCCGGCGTTTCTGTTTGGCTCCATAATTGTCGTCACCGGGCCAACAGTTGTTCTGCCCTTGCTGCGCAGTGCCAAGCTCCAGCCTAAAATAGCGGCTTTTCTACGATGGGAAGCCATTGTGAATGATCCGGTCGGGGCTATTCTGGCAACGCTGGTGCTGGAAGTGCTGCTGATGCGCCCGGGTGAGGGGTCCGGCACCTTCTTCGGCTTCATTCTGCCGCATATGCTGGCCAGTGCCGGGCTGACCATCGCACTGGGTATTGGGGCGGCCATGGGCGTGCGCTGGCTTCTGGTAAGGGACCTGATGCCGGAAGTGCTGAAAAGCTCTATCCTGATCACCATTGCTCTTGTCCTTTTCGCCCTCGGCACCCTTACAATGGATGGGGCCGGACTGATTGCCTCTACGGTCTTCGGCATGGCGCTCGTTAATCTGCGTATTCCGGGCATGGCCGAAATCCAGCGGATGAAAGAATCTCTGGTTGTTTTGATTGTCTCGGTGCTGTTTGTGCTGCTGACGGCAGACCTCCAGCGGACACAGCTTTCCAATCTCTCATGGTCCATTGGCGCGCTGACACTAGCCGTTCTGTTTCTGGTGCGACCGCTGGGGATTTTTCTTGCCACCATGGGGTCCAGCCTGAGTTGGGCAGAACGTATTTTTGTAGGCTGGATTGCTCCACGCGGGATTGTTGCTGCTGCTGTAGCCGGCATTGCCGGGCTGCGGTTGCAGGATGCCGGGTATCCGGGGGCCGATCTGGTCATGCCCGCCGTGTTCGCCGTGATCGCCTCCACCATGATCCTGCATGGTTTCTCCCTGCGACCGCTTGGCCGTAAACTGAAGCTGACCTTGTCGGATGAACAGGCTCTGGCGATTGTCGGGGCGAATGACTGGTCAACCGGTCTCGCCATCGCCGTCCATCGGGCAGGGGCACCTGTTCTGCTGGTCGATAATTCCCGGCAGGATCTGCAAAGGGCTGAAAAGGCTGGCGTTCCTGTGCTGAGAGCAGAAGTGCTATCAGAAGAAGGGGCGGAAAGTCTGGAAGAGCGTCCCGGTGATTATCTGATCGCGGCAACACCTGACGCTATTTATAATGGACTGGTCTGCGCCCATCTTGCCCCCCATTTTGGCCGTCAGCGCGTCTATCAGGTCAGTCCGGGTATTGCGCGGCTGGACTTGTATCGAGGCCTGAGTCGGGATGCTCGTGGCAAGGTGCTGGGGGAACCTTCGTGGAATTTCACGCTTCTGGACACACTCATTCGAGAAGGCTGGCAGTTTAGAAGCGTTGAGGTCACAGCGGACAATCAGGAAACTCTCCTGCAGGAAAGCAGCAACCTTCTGGTGGTCCTCGTGTTGCAGAAGGGGGTTTCGATGACGATTGTCTCGGAAGAAGATGAAGCCCTGTCTCCGCCTGAAGTTGGTCAATGCGTCATCGCTCTGGTTCCGCCCATACACGAGAAGCCGGAAGAGAAGGCCGGTTAGCCTTCTTTAGCCCGGAGCGTGGACCTGCACGGCATCCGCTCCGGCAGCCAGAACGGTGCGTAAATCTGATTCGCTGAGGGCAAGACAGCCTTCAGTCGGGGTGCGATCTGGACGTTGCAAATGCATAAAAATGGCCGAACCGCGCCCTGAGACGGCGGGATTATCGTTGTATCCCATCACGACTATGAGATCATAAACGTGGTCTTCACGCCATAACCGCTCATGCCGGGCCGGGTGAGGGAGCCTGACAAAGCGATTGTAATCAGGGCTTTGTGGGTCATCACACCACCCATCTTGTGGGCTAAGTGGTTCAACAGGAAGTATTGTTTTCGGCTTTAACAGCCGATCTGCCCGGTAATACACTTTTCTGAGAGGGAAAATACCAATGGGGGTCGCATGATCGCCCTCCTGCTTTTGCTCTGTCAGACCATTCTTTCCAATTACGGCGCTCATGACTTTGTGTCCGCAATGCAGTTGTGCGTCAGAACCGCTGTATGAAGCGGACAAGAGGTGTATCATCATAGTCAAAGATTGCCCGTTCGCAGATTTTTCATGAAGGTCGCATAGCACGCTCACACTAGAGGTCTGAGCGGAATCGTGACAAGTTTATGAGAAGACGAACAGACGAGACAGCCCGACCAGAAGGCTGACACTGAGGAGATGAAAACCCAATGACGGGTGCACGTCCAATATTGGTTGTTGATGACGACCGGATACTTCGCCAGACCCTTGTTGAGCAACTGCAGCTTGAGGGAGAATTCACCGTTCAGGAAGCAGCGTCTCTGGCTGAGGCGCGCGAAAAACTGAAGGCGCCGGATAGCCGGTTTGATGCACTTCTGCTGGATGTCAGCCTGCCCGATGGCGATGGACGTGACTTCTGTGCTGAGCTGCGGAAAGACGGTCTGCGCATGCCCATCATCATGCTGACGGGTTCAGACGATGAAGCGGATATTGTGCGCGGACTGGATGCTGGCGCCAATGATTACGTAGCCAAGCCCTTCCGGATTGCAGAGTTGCTGGCTCGCCTGCGCGCGCAGATGCGTCTGTTTGAAAACAGTGAAGACGCAGTGTTCAGCATCGGGCCATACACATTCCGCCCGTCTGCCAAGCTGCTTCAGGAACCGCTGAAGAACCGCCGTATCCGTCTGACGGAAAAAGAAACAGCCATTCTGAAGTTCCTCTACCGCGCCGGCACACGCCCGGTGCCGCGCCAGGTGCTGCTGAATGAGGTCTGGGGCTACAATGCCGCAGTTACCACGCATACGCTGGAAACGCACATCTATCGCCTGCGCCAGAAAATCGAACCCGATCCGGCCAATGCAACGCTGCTGATTACAGAAGGGGGTGGCTACCGCCTGAACCCGGAAGTGGCGGCAGTTCCTGCGCACTGAAAAGCTAAGGCATAAGAACGCTAATACGGATCAGACTGCTCTGTCTGATCCGTATTTTTTTCTGGTGATCAACTGCTTTTTTGAACTCTTAACTACCCCCACCACGAAGTAAGAATTTCTCCAACATAAAAAGATCAGAAAATATTTGGTGTGAAATCGAACAGATTCATTCTCACTTAATGAGGCAGCTTCTATAAAAAACAATTCAAAAACAAGAAAAGTAATATACGACTATTTTTATAAATAATCGTATATGTAAAATAAATTCTTATCCGTATTTATATACGCAATAAAACAAATAGATTTCTTGATATATAAATTACAAAATATATATATTATGAATTTGATATCACTTCCTAGCGGATATCAAAATTCTGCATGCAAATCCCACCTGCCTTCCATTAAAAATTTCTTACGGGCAGCATTTTTTAATGCGGGTTTATGTAGAAATTTGATGCCCTTTCTAAATATTAGAAGGATATCAGTATGTCTGAAACCGACATTATAGCCAGCCAGTCAATGACGAATTGGAATGGGAATGGTAACCAGAATTCAGATACACCTCCCGCAGACGCAACCGTTGGGCTTGGCACTGGTGGAGATATTCTGAATGTTAGTAATTCTGCGACTCTGACGATTAATGGTTACCTCAACCTTAACGCAGGTACTGTAAATATTACAGATGGTGCAACTATTAGCGTGACACCTGCTCTGCTGGCAGGTGGGGACTTAACAAATGCAGCAGGAGGCACAGTCAATATCAATAATGGAACGCTCCTTGTAAGCAACGAATTTAACGGAAATCAAGGAGTTTATAATATTACCAACGGCAAGCTGTCTGTTGGCAATGATTTCAATGGTAATCAGGCTGTTTACAACATCAATATCGGTGGAATTTTGAATGCAGGAACCAACTATACCAATATAAATTCTGCCAATATAAACATTAAAGGAGGTTCCGTTTATTTTTCTGGAATTGCCAATATTGATGGCGGAGGAAAAATTGATTTCCACAACATTGCAGGAGGCCTTCTGGAAATTGATAGTACATCTCTTTCTGATTTATCAGGAGACGGTTTGAATATTGAAAATTTCGTCTACGGTGATCAGATAAAAATAAAATCCACTACAGATTATAGCTCGGATACCTTTTCAACCCAGGTAAGCGGCAATGATTTGCTTATTCAGGTTACGGCGGACGGCAAAACGACCACAATTGTGACTCTCAAGGGATTTGCGACTACGAGTGATGCAAATGTGATCCCGGACGCAGCTTATAAAGATGGAGGGATCGAAGAACCGTTGGTTGATGCGCCTGGCTCGTGATTTCAGGGTTTTGGCGATTTGATTGACGGTTTTTGGGGTAGCTTTTGATCTGCGTTTTGAGCAGATCGGGGACTGCCCTCCCGCTGGATGACTACGCGCTCGCGTTCAACCTTTCGAGGAAGAGGAAGCGGCGCATGTTGTAGACGATATTGGCCAGCCCGATCCTCATGGTGGCCCGGGTGATACCGACAGTTC